>JAFGMJ010000248.1 GCA_016927635.1 Actinomycetota bacterium | reverse complement strand
TTGCATTAAATATTTAAGCAGTTTTTGAATTTAAATTTTAATAAGGCATTCTCCAGTCATTTCATCAGGTTTTTCAATATTTAGCAGATACAGTATTGTCGGCGCGATGTCGCAAAGTGCATTATCCGCTGAGGTATTAATGCTGAATTCATTTGAGCACAGTATGAAAGGAACCTTTGAAGTCGAATGGGCTGTAATCGCACATTTTTTTACACAATCAATCATTTCTTCAGCATTGCCATGATCTGCAGTTATTATGCCCAGGCCACCTGTACTCTTTAGCTTTTCAATGACTCTACCCAAACATGCATCCACGGTCTCAACAGCTTTTATAGCAGCATTAAGAAAACCAGTGTGGCCTACCATATCCGGATTTGCATAATTCATTATTATCACATCAAAAATATTTTCTTCTATTTTTTTTATAACTGTATCAGTAACTTCCAGTGCGCTCATTTCAGGTTTTAAATCATAAGTTGCCACTTTTGACGAAGGTATAAGGATTCTTTCCTCACCTGGATTTGGCTTCTCAATTCCACCGTTAAAGAAAAATGTCACATGGGCATATTTTTCAGTTTCCGCTATTCTTAGCTGTTTCATATTATTTGCTGCCAGTACCTGGCCAAGAGTATTTGTTATCCTTGCAGGGGGAAATGCGACTGGTGCAGAGAAATCCTTATTGTACTGAGTCATGCATACAAAAAATACTTCCGGTGGGAAGTCTCCCCTGTCAAAATCAGTAAAATTTTCAGCAATAAAGGATTTTGTAATCTGCCTTGCCCTGTCAGGCCTGAAATTAAAAAATAATAGCGAGTCGCCATCTTTTATGCGTGCAAAATCCTCGTCATCAACTTTTACAAGCGCAGGCTCCACAAACTCATCAAATATACCTTCTGCATATGATTTTTCAACCAGTTCTTCAGCGCTGCCAAATATATGGCCTTTACGATATACAAGGGCATCGTATGCAATTTTAACCCTGTCCCACCTGTTATCCCTGTCCATTGCATAATATCTCCCGGACACGGAAGCAATATATCCGATGCCTTTTTCTTCAAGGTATGAATCCAGTTCCTTAATATAATCTATCCCGCTGGTGGGGGGGACATCCCTGCCGTCAAGAAAAGCATGTATATAGAATTTTTTTATATTATTTTTTTTTGCAAGATCTACAATAGCCTTTAGATGGTCAATATGGCTGTGTACGCCCCCATCTGATACCAGGCCCATAACGTGCAGGCAGCTGTCATTTCTTTTTACGTTTCTTACTGCAGATAAAATCACTTCATTTGTAAAAAATTCGCCATCTTTTATGGATTTTGTGATTCTTGTAAGCTCCTGGTATACAATGCGCCCGGCGCCAATATTTAAATGCCCGACTTCAGAGTTTCCCATCTGGCCCTCAGGAAGGCCTACTGCTTCACCTGAAGAATTGAGCAGGGTGTTTGGATAAACGCTTGAATAATTATCCATATTAGGGGTGCTGGCAAGCTTAATTGCATTTCCTTCAGTTTCTTTTCTTATCCCCCAGCCATCAAGGATAATAAGGCACAATGGTTTTTTAACTTTTAATCTTTCCATATATATTTGCTGCACTTAATAATTTATAATAGCCAGGAAATCATCGACCTTTATGCTTGCCCCCCCGACAAGGGCCCCATCTATATCAGGCATGTTCATCAGCTCTGTAATATTTGATGGTTTTACACTGCCTCCATATTGTATCCTCACGGCTTCTGCAATATCAGGTCCGTAAATTGATGATATCTTTTTCCTTATTGCAGCGCACATATCTTCCGCATCTTTTGATGTAGCTGTTTTACCGGTACCTATTGCCCATATAGGTTCATATGCAACTGTCAGGCCTGTTACTGACTTTTCCTCCAGTCCATCCAGGCATGCAGCCAGTTGAGAAAGCACAAATTCTTCAGCTTTTCCAGATTGCCTGATATCAATATCTTCACCTATGCACATTACAGGTTTTAAATTATGTGCAAAAGCAGCCCTGACTTTTTTATTTACTGTTTCATTTGTCTCAGCAAAATACTGCCTACGCTCACTGTGTCCAATGATAACATAGTCCACCTTTAACGCTTCAAGCATTTCAGGTGATATTTCCCCGGTAAATGCCCCGCTTTTTTCCCAGTGCATATTCTGGGCGCCGATAGCCACATCTATTTTATCGGAATCAATTATGTTTTTTATTCCTCTTAAGGCAGTAAACGGAGGGCATATGCATATTTCACAGCCATTTTTATTTTTCATATCATAATGAAAATCCTGCATAAATATAGCAGCTTCCATATGAGTCATGTTCATCTTCCAGTTCCCGGCAATAAAAGGCTTTCTCATAATAAACTCCGTTCAGGTCATGATTTTTAAAATATCATACAAAAGATCTTATTCAAAATATTTAAAATTTATTTATCCAATAGTGCAGCGACCCCGGGCAATGTCTTACCTTCCAGAAATTCCATGGATGCCCCTCCGCCGCTGGAAATATGGGTAAACTTGCCGGAAAGTGAATATTTCTTTATAGCTGCAAGCGTATCTCCCCCACCGGCAACAGTAACTGCATCACTTTCTGAAATAGCTTTTCCAACAGCGACGGTGCTGCCGGAAAACTTATCAAATTCAAAAACACCCATTGGCCCGTTCCAGAATATGGTTCTGGCACTTTTGATTTCATTTACATAAAGCTCTGTGGTTTTTTCACCTATACCCATTCCCTCCCAGCCAGGCGGTATAGAGCTTATATCAACATTTTTACTTTCTGAGTTTTCACCGAATTCTTCAGCCACTACAATGTCTACAGGCAGAAGCAGCTTAACGCCGTTTTTTTTGGCCTGGCCAATCATGTCAAGCGCATACTGGAGCTGTTCATCTTCGCATATTGATTTTCCAATCTCATAACCCTGCGCTTTTAAAAAAGTGTAAGTCATGCCCCCACCCAGAATCAGTGAATCGACTTTATTTAAAAGATTTGCAATCACAAGAATTTTGTCTGAGACCTTACTGCCACCAAGCACTGCAATAAATGGCCTTGCAGGTGATTCCAGCAATGCACCCAAAGCTTCTACTTCTTTTTTCAGCAGATATCCTGCAACAGCTGGCAGAAATTTTGCCACCCCTGCAATAGATGCATGGGCTCGGTGGGCCGCGCCAAAAGCATCATCAACATAAATATCGGCCAGCGAAGCAAGCTTTTCTGCAAATGCAGTATCGTTCTTTTTTTCGCCAGCATTGAACCGGAGATTTTCAAGCATTATGATTTCGCCCGGTTTCATCTCTTTGTCTATATAGTCCCTGATTTCATCAGAGTAGGTTTCATCAAACTTTTTGACCTTAATGCCCATGATTTTTTCAAGTTCTTTTGCAGCAGGAGTAAGCCTGTATTTTTCATCAACTGCATCTTTTGGACGGCCAAGATGCGACATAAGAATGATTTTTGCGTCCTGTTTTAGAAGGTATTGCAGCGTGGGAATTGAAAGCTTTATCCTTGTATTGTCAGTTACATTAAATCCTGAATCAAGAGGGACGTTATAATCTACACGTACAAGTACTTTTTTACCTTTTAAATCCACATCTTCAATTGTTTTTTTATTAAACACGACAAGCCTCCATATAAATCATTAAAAATTCATATAAAACTACTGTACATATTAAAACCCTGAGCTGTATTAATCAAATAAAACTGCATAACCGGGGATATTTTTTCCCCGGTTATCAGTCAGATAGATTAATTATAATGATTAAAAACAATAAATAAGTAATAATAAAGTAAAACTATTTATTGCATAATATGTTTTACAAGATCTACCAGCCTTGTTGAATAGCCCCACTCATTATCATACCATGCAATTATTTTTATCATATTGCCAATCTTCATAGTTGCCAGTGAATCAAAAACTGATGAATGGCTGTTTGATATTACATCTGAAGAAACTATCGGGTCTTCGCAGTACTGCAGAATGCCTTTCATTTTTGACCCTGAAGCAGCTTCTTTAAAAGCAGCATTAATTTCTTCTACAGATACATCTTTTTTAAGGTTTACCACCAGATCTACCACAGAACCTACAGGCGTGGGAACACGCATTGCCATGCCATCCAGCTTTCCTTTTAACTCGGGGATTACAAGGCCTATTGCTGAAGCCGCACCAGTTGAAGTAGGTATCAGTGAAAGAGCTGCAGCCCTGGCTCTTCTCAAATCCTTATGAGGAAAATCCAGTATTCTCTGATCATTTGTGTAAGAATGCACAGTGGTCATTAATCCGTTTATAATGCCAAAATTGTCATTAAGGACTTTGGCAGCAGGCGCCAGCGCGTTTGTGGTGCATGAAGCATTTGATATTATATTATGATTATTTTTATCATAAGTATCATCATTTACACCCATGACCAGTGTTGCGTCTGCCCCATCGCCTTTCATTGGAACAGAGACAATGACTTTTTTTGCTCCGGCTTCAATATGTTTCTGCGCTTCCTCTTTTTTCCTGAATTTACCGGTTGACTCAATCACTACATCCACGCCAAGCTCTTTCCATGGCAGCGCTGCCGGATCGGCAATCATTGTTGACATAATCTTCTTACCATCAATATAAATAGCCCCATCATCGCCTTTTATTTCATTTTCAAGAACTCCATATACAGAATCGTACTTCAGAAGATAAGCCAGGGTTTTAGGGTCGGCCAGGTCATTTATGCCCACTATTTCAATATCGTTTTTAAGAGCATGCTTCATTAATGTTCTGGTAAAAACCCTGCCAATCCTTCCAAAACCATTTATTCCGACTTTAATAGACATTTTTTCCTCCTTTTATAAATAAGCTTTTTTTAATAAGTCTTTATGTTTGTAAGTTTCCAGGTATGCTGGAGTTTACAAATCATTTAAAAGCTTAATTTTTAAATCGAGATATTTTATCAAAATTATAAAAAATAATAAAGCTGTATTGGTTAATTTAATAAAATTATCCCGGCACGGGTGATTTAAAGGTTTTTAGCAGAAATAATCATAGATTCAGTCCAGCCTGTCCTTATCATGATGAAAAATCTTTACAGGGTAATTTTTTAATTTCAAATAATCATAAATCTTTTCCGATATAACGACTGAACGGTGCCTTCCGCCAGTGCAGCCAATGCCTATGCCCAGATAACTTTTGCCCTCTATAATATAATTTGGTATCAAAAAATCCAGCATTTTCTCAAACATCCTGAGGAATTTCTTTGTTTCCTCCTGCGACATCACAAAGTCATATATTTTCTCATCATGCCCGTCAAGTTCCTTCAGGCCTTCAATATAATAAGGATTAGGCAAAAATCTTACATCCATTACAATATCAAGGCTTTCATGAGGAATGCCATATTTGTACCCAAATGATACAATGGATATCTGAAGCAGCGCTCCCTTTTCTTCATTGCTCAATATATTTTCTGCAATTTCAACTTTAAGTTGTTTGGGGGTCAAAAGAGTTGTATCAATTATAATATCTGATATTTCTCTTAAATAATAAAGTTTTTCTATTTCTCTTTCTATACCGCTTAAAATATCTCCATTCTTAACAAGAGGATGTTTCCGCCTTGTCAGGGAAAATCTTTTCAAAAGCATGCTTTTTGAGGCTTCAAGAAAAAGGATGGTATGCCTGATACCCTTATTCTTCATATTTTCCAGCGTGTTAAATATTTCGTCAAACAAAAAACCGCTTCTGATATCGACTGCTGCCGCTATTTTGTCTATATTCATTTCTTTTTTATTAAAGAATTCAATCAGGTTTAAAAGCAGGCTTGCCGGAAGATTATCTATACAGTAATATCCTGCATCTTCGAAATATCTTAAAGCTGCTGTTTTTCCGGCTCCTGAAAGACCGGTAATTATTACTATTTTTATATTCTGTATTTCTGGCATACACTCTTTTTTTGTTTTATAAACATACAGATGACTTTATTCCCGTTATATGACTTTAAAGGAAAGTATTATTTTTATCAATGTATTTATGAATATAAAGATTAATGCAGATTAATATCTGTTAAGACTGTTGTAAATATTCAATGCGTCTTTATAGGCCAGGCCCCTGATATTTGTAAAATCCTCAAGGCTGCAACCCTTAAGATCTTCAAGAGTAGGGTACTTTGCAAGAATATTATTTTTCTTTTTTTCTCCAATCCCTTTTATGCCGTCAAGTACAGATACAGTCATACCCTTGCCCCTCAATTTCCTGTGGTAATCCAGGGCAAACCTGTGTGCTTCATCCCTTATCCTTATTAGTATTTTCATAAATTCAAGATTTTTATCAGGAACTATTCCGGAAGGGTATTTTTCGCAGAAAACCCTTTCCTCTTTTTTTGCCAGGCTTACTATATCTATATTATTTATGCCTGCCTCTTTTAACGCCTGCTTTGCAGAATTATACTGGGCTTTTCCTCCATCTATTACAAATAAATCCGGTTTTGTGCCAAAACTGTCTTCTATGCCTATTTTTTCATTTACAAGATACCTGAGCCTTCGTTTCACCACTTCCTTTATCATAGCAAAATCATCCTGGCCTTCAACAGATCTTATCCTGAAATTTCTGTAATTGCTGTTCAGTGAGCTTCCGTTTACAAATACAGCCATTGAGCCCACAGTAAAGCTTGATAGTATATTTGATATATCAAAACACTCTATTCTTGCAGGTATATTTCCAAATGAGAAAAAGTCTCTCATTTTAACCAGTCCTGAAAATACTTTTGAGTACCCCAGATTTTTTTCAAATTTCTTTTTCTCAAGAAAAAGTCTGGCATTTTTTGTGGCCATATCCATTATGTCTTTTTTTTCACCCTGCTTTGGGACTATGAAATTGATTTTTTTACCTTTAAGGTTTTTAAGCCATTCTGATATGGCAGATCTGTCTTCTATCATACAGGGAATGTATATATTCGGGCTTATATTGTCAATTTCTGGATAAAAGTTTTTAATAAAACCTGAAATTATTTCACCTTCAAAAGAATACCTGGTGTTTGAAATTATAAAATTGTTTACTGCTGAAAATTCCCCGTTTTTATAATTAAAAAGGCTTACGGCAGACATATTTTCATCGTCGTCCCTGGCATATGAAATAACGTCCCAGCTGTCCTTTATGTCAAAAAATATTTTCTGGTCCGTATAAAGAGAGTTTATTGCAGAAATTTTGTTCTTTATTTTATTTGCTTCTTCAAATTCCAGGGCAGCACAATATTTTTCCATTTCCTTTTTTAATCCATCTATTATTTTTTTATCTCTGCCCTTTAAAAAAAGTTTAATATAATCAATATTTTTCCTGTAATTTTCTTCTGATATTTTTCCAGCACACGGAGCAGAGCATAACTTTATATGGTAATTAAGGCAAACTGAATTTCTTAATTTCCCGGGCAACGGTTTTTTACAGTCCCTTATCTGGAAAATCCTTCTGAGCAGCTCAAGAGTGTCTTTTATGTTTTTCACATTTACATAAGGGCCGAAGTATTTTGCTCCTTTTATATTGCGGTTTCTTGTAACAAATACCCTGGGGAATTTTTCATTTTCAGTTATGGCAATATATGGGTAGGATTTATCATCCTTTAAAAATACATTATATTTCGGCCTGTTTTTTTTTATCAGGCTGCTTTCAAGTATAAGAGCCTCTGTTTCATTGTCTGTAACGGTAAAATCTATTGAATGTATTTTATCTGTGAAAAAAGAAATAGGATGATTTAAGTGCCAGCTTTTTTCCGAAGATATAAAATAAGACTTTACACGGTCAAACAGATTCCTGGCCTTGCCTATATATATTATTTTTCCCTTAAAGTCCCTGAAAAAATATACTCCAGGTTTTTTGGGGATAGCATTCAATGTTATTTTTAAATTATCTCTGACTGTCATTTCTTTAATTAATAAAAATATGCATAATGAGATAGATGCTAAACCGGCTCAGGCTGCTTTTTGCTGCTGATTTGGAGGTCTGGAAATTTCATTTCAGATTTATTTAAAATCCTTTTTAAAAACTTCCCTGTATAAGAATTTTTAGCCTGAGCAATCTGCTCAGGAGTCCCCTCAGCAATTACCTCTCCTCCTTTTTCACCGCCTTCAGGTCCGAGGTCTATTATATAGTCTGCAGATTTTATAACTTCAAGATTGTGTTCTATGACAAGCACCGTATTTCCGGCATCCACCAGCCTGTTGAGTATTTTCAAAAGTTTTCTTATATCATCAAAATGAAGGCCAGTGGTTGGCTCATCAAGAAGATAAAGTGTGCTGCCTGTACTTTTTTTTGAAAGTTCTGTTGAGAGCTTTACTCTCTGGGCTTCTCCACCGCTAAGCGTGGTTGAAGACTGCCCAAGTTTAATATAACCAAGGCCCACATCATTTATAAGCTCAAGCTTGTCTTTGATGCGCGGAATATTTTTAAAAAATGAAAGAGCTTCTTCAACTGTCATTTCAAGCACATCTGCAATATTTTTATCCTTATATTTTATTTCAAGTGTTTCCCTGTTATATCTTTTACCCTTGCATACCTCGCAGGGCACATAAATATCCGGCAAAAAATGCATTTCAATCTTTATGTCACCATCACCAGAACATGCTTCACATCTTCCGCCCTTGACATTAAATGAGAACCTTCCGGGTTTATAGCCCCTTATCTTTGCATCCTGCGTTTGCGAAAACAAATCCCTTATATGAGTAAATACGCCTGTATATGTGGCAGGGTTGGAACGCGGCGTCCTTCCGATTGGGGACTGGTCTATGACAATGACTTTGTCAAGGTTATCGTAATCGATTATACTTTCATACATTCCGGCTTTTTCATTTGAACGCATTAAAATACTTGAAAGCGCCGGATATAATATTTCATTTACAAGAGTGCTTTTGCCGCTTCCGGAAACACCTGTTATTGTAACAAATCTTCCAAGCGGTATTTTCACATCTATATTTTTAAGATTATGTTCTCTTGCGCCTTTAACAATAATGAATTTACCGTTTCCGCTGCGCCTTTCTTTGGGCACAGCAATGAATTTTTCTCCTGAAAGATATTTGCCTGTAACAGATTGCCTGCATTTTAAAATATCTTTAGTAATGCCGCTAAAAACAATCTTTCCTCCATGAATGCCCGCACCGGGCCCGATATCTACTATCCAGTCTGCAAAACGCATAGTCTCTTCATCATGTTCAATAACAATGATAGTATTTCCCAAATCCCTAAGCCTTTTGAGCGCATTAAGAAGTTTTACATTGTCTCTCTGGTGAAGCCCTATGCTTGGCTCATCAAGAATATAAAGCACTCCCACCAGGCCTGAGCCAATCTGGGTTGCAAGCCTTATCCTCTGTGATTCTCCTCCTGAAAGAGTGCCGGCCTGCCTGTTGAGGGAAAGATAATTCAAACCAACACCTTTAAGGAAATTAAGTCTTTCAACTATTTCTTTAATAAGTCTTTCCCCTATCATCATATCCCTGTCTGAAAGCTTTAAATCCTGCAGCCATTGCAGCGCATCTTCAACTGTTTTTTCAGAAAAATCTGCGATTGAAAGACCGCCGATAAGCACTGAGAGGCTTTCGGGTTTTAATCTTTTGCCCTTACAGAAATCACAAGGTTTTTCTGCCACCATCCTCTCAATTTTTTCACGCTGTTCTTCAGATTCTGCCTCAATATATCTTCGGCTCAAATTATTGGCAAGACCTTCAAATTTCAAATAATAAAACTTTACTTCCCCCCTGTGATTTCTATACCTGACCCTCACTCTCTCGCCATTATTGCCATAAAGTATTATTTTTTTTGAGTTCTCGTCAAGTTTTTCAAAAGGAGTATCAAGACTGAAGCTATATTGTTCAGCAAGGCTTCGCATCAGCTGAGAATAATAATTTGAATATTTCATATTAAAAAAAGGTATTGCACCATCATTAATGGATAAAACAGGGTATTCCACAATAAGAGATGGGTCTATTTCTTTTTTCACGCCCAGTCCGCTGCACTCTTTGCATGCACCGTAAGGACTATTAAATGAAAACATCCTTGGTGAAAGTTCTTCAAAGCTGACTCCACAGTCAGGACAGGTAAAATTTTCAGAAAAGGTAAATATTTCCTTGCTTTCCACAGCTTCGATTCTTACAATTCCCTCGCTTTCCTTAAAAGATATCTCTATATCTTCAGCAATCCTTTTTGCTGTTTCTTCATCTCTTTTTATCTTAAGCCTGTCTATTATTATCTCAATATTATGTTTTTTATTCCTGTCAAGGCCAATATCAGTGTTATCTGTAAGATTGTATATTTCATTATCTATCTTTACCCTTATGTAGCCGTCTTTTTTTATTGATTCAAGTGCCCTGATGTATTCGCCCTTTCTACCCCTTACTACAGGGGAAAGTATCTGTATAGGCATGCCCTCCTCAAATTGCATTATTCTGTCAACAATCTGGTCCACAGTCTGCCTGGATATGGGTTTGCCACAGACATAGCAGTAAGGTACGCCTATTCTGGCAAAAAGCACCCTCAGATAATCATATACTTCAGTTATGGTGCCTACCGTAGAGCGCGGATTTTTTGACACACCTTTCTGGTTTATAGACACGGCAGGCGACAGGCCCTCTATAAGGTCTACGTCCGGTTTATCCATCTGACCGAGAAACTGCCTGGCATACGACGAAAGTGATTCAACATACCTTCTTTGGCCTTCCGCATATATTGTATCGAAAGCAAGGGAGGATTTTCCCGAACCGCTCACGCCGGTAAAAACAATCAGTTTATCCCTTGGGATGCGAAGACTGATGTTTTTCAGGTTATGTTCCCTTGCACCCTTTATTGATATTTCAGCTTTCATAATTTATTATCTTTTTTATCCTTCTTATTTCATCCCTGATTACCGCAGCCTTTTCAAAATCCTGTGCCGCAGCGGCAATATGCATTTCCTCTTCTAAGCCGCTTATTATATTATCTATTCTGGACAGGTCCATATCAAGTATCTTGTTTTCCGCGTAAGCTGCGCTTTTTTCCCTGACTGAGAAAGATTTTTTCTGCTCTTTTTTGGATTTTATACCGGTGGCAAAAAGAATGTCAGAAATATTTTTGCTTATGGTTGTGGGAACTATTTTATTTTTTTCATTATATTCAATTTGTATATTGCGCCTTCTGCTGGTTTCATCTACAGCATTTTTCATTGAATTTGTAATATTATCAGCGTACATGATTACCATGCCGTTTACATTTCTTGAAGCCCTGCCTATGGTCTGTATAAGCGATATTTCAGAACGCAAAAACCCTTCTTTGTCTGCATCAAGGATTGCAACAAGCGACACCTCTGGAAGGTCGAGCCCTTCCCGTAAAAGGTTAATGCCCACAAGCACATCAAAGTCACCTGCTCTTAAGCCCCTTAGAATCTCTATCCTCTCAAGGGTGTCTATGGTTGAGTGAAGATACCTTACATTTATACCTTTGCCTGCAAGGTAATCTGCAAGATCCTCAGCCATTTTTTTTGTAAGTGTTGTAACAAGCACCCTTTCTTTTTGGTTTACGCGTTTTTTTACTTCACCCATGAGATCCTCTATCTGGCCCTTGGACGGTCTTATCGAAATTTCCGGGTCAACAAGCCCGGTCGGCCTTATTATCTGTTCAGCAATATGGGCGCTGACCTGTTTTTCAAACGGCCCGGGAGTAGCAGTTGTGAAAACAAATCTATTTATTTTGTTTAAAAATTCTTCAAACTTCAATGGCCTGTTATCCAGTGCTGAAGGCAGCCTGAACCCATAGTCCACAAGAGTCTGCTTCCTTGACCTGTCGCCTTCATACATTCCTCTTATCTGGGGGATGGCTATATGTGATTCATCGATTATTACAAGAAAATCATCCGGGAAAAAATCAATAAGCGTGTTTGGCGTCTCACCGGGTTTTTTCTGCAATATGTGTCTTGAGTAATTCTCTATGCCTCCGCAAAAGCCAAGCTCTGACATCATTTCCATATCATATCTTGTCCTTGACTCAAGCCTCTGCGCTTCAAGCAGTTTGCCCTTTGCTTTAAAGAAACTGACTCTATCTTTGAGCTCTTCTTCTATACTTTCAAGTGCTTTATCAACCCATTCAGCAGTAGCGAGGAAATGTGTTGCAGGAGATATTATAACAGAATCGAGGTCACTTAACAGTTCTCCTGAAACAGGGTTGAATTCAAATATCCTTTCTATCTCGTCTCCGAAAAGCTGTATCTTGAGCGCTTTGTCCTGGTATGCAGGGTATATTTCAATATTATCTCCTCTGACCCTGAAATTTCCCTGGGAGAATTCATAATCATTTCTTTCATATTTAATGCTTACAAGATTTTTTATAAGCCTTTCTCTCTGATACTGCTCACCCTTTTTTATAAAAACCCTCTGCTTTTCATATTCAACAGGCGAGCCAAGATTATAAATGCAACTGACACTGGCAACGACCACAACATCATTACGGCAATAAAGGGAATTGGTGGTGGAAAGCCTCAGTTTCTCTATCTCATCATTTATGGATGTATCTTTTTCAATATACATGTCCTTGCTGGGAATATATGCCTCAGGCTGGTAATAATCATAATAACTTACAAAATACTCTACAGCGTTTTGCGGGAAAAATTCCCTGAATTCATTGCAGAGCTGAGCTGCAAGAGTCTTATTAGGAGCCAGCACCAGCGTGGGAAGCTGTATGTTCTGTATGACATTTGCCATAGTGTAGGTCTTTCCTGAACCGGTAACTCCCAGCAGGGACTGAAACTTATTGCCGCTTGATATGCTTTCAGTCAGTTCCTTGATTGCCTTAGACTGGTCCCCCTGGGGACTATAATTTGATATTATTTTAAATTTATTTTTAAAAGGCGTATCCATTATTTTTTAACTGTTTATATCAGATTATTTATTAAATTCTTTTCTGTTTTTTATAATATCTTCTATTTTTTTTACAAAGTCTATTTTGCTTCCATTGTTTTCAATAACATGGCTTACAGATGATTCGTCAATATATAATTTCTGGCCATTGAGTCTTTGATCTATTTCAAAATCACTAAGGCTGCATCTTGATTTCAGCAGGTTTTTCCTTCTGTCAAAAGGCGCCTTCACAAGTATTGTAATATTGCAGAATTTATCAAGCCCTGCATCAAACAGCACCGCCGCATCTATTATTATATTTTTTCGGCTTTTGTTTTGTTTTATTATCAGGCCTACACTTTTTTTTATTTCTGGAAACATTATCATATTTAATTTTTTAAGGTTTTTTTCTGAAGAAAAAACAATTTTACCAAGAGCCCTGTAATCTATAGAGCCGTCATCTAAAAAAACACTGCTGCCGAAACATTTTTGCATATCTTCAAGCAGTGCAATGTTATTGCAATATATATCTTTTGCAACTTTATCAACATTTATAAGCAGCGCATCATCAAGAATTTTTTTAAGGTGTTTTGCAGCCGTAGT
>JAFGMJ010000247.1 GCA_016927635.1 Actinomycetota bacterium | reverse complement strand
TACGGATTTTTATTTTCAGGCAATTTCGGGCTCAATGAAGTGGCTAAAAACATAAAGGTGGAAATGAATGCTTCCAGCACTGAGGAATTTGACCTGTACCAGGCAGAAAATAATGGCATAAATTATTATTTTATCAAAAATCAGGCATTTTTTGCCAGGGATAATCTTTATGGTACGCCTGCCGGGGATTATGATGACAATAATATAAGGTTTGGGTTTTTTTCAAAAGCAATATTTGAAGCATTAAAACAAATATCATTTGATGCCGATATTCTGCACCTGCATGATTACCATTTTGGGCTGGCTGCCCTTATTCTCAAAGATGTGCATAAAAGAAATCATGCCGGCAATATTTTCAGTAAAACAAGGTCAGTCTTTACTATACATAATATAGCATACCAGGGCCTCTACAGCAGCGACACGCTTGAAGCGCTTGGCATAAGCTATAAGCATTTCAATATGGATGAGCTTGAATTTTATGGAAAAGTCAATTATATGAAAGCGGCAATAGTATATGCAGATAAAATTACAACTGTAAGCCCCTCCTATTCAAGGGAAATACTGACACCCGCCTTTGCCTGGGGCCTTGACGGCATATTGAAAAAAAGAAAAAGCGACCTTGCCGGTATAATAAACGGTATTGATTACAGTATATGGAATCCTGGAACCGATAAAAACATAGCGGCAAATTATAACAGCCGTAATTTGAGCGGCAAGGCTGTATGTAAACAATATCTTATTGAGAATATGTTTTTAAAAAATAAGGGCCTGGCCGTTTCTGAAGATGAATTAAACAGCGAAAGCCCGGAAGGCTTACTTAACCCCGATATGCTGAAAGTGCCTCTTGCATGCATGGTTTCAAGGCTTTCCGAGCAGAAAGGCATAGACCTTATAATTGGGGCCATGGATATGTTAATGCAGCAGGATATTTATCTTATAATCCTTGGAACCGGGGATGAAAAATATCATAATATGCTTACAGAGCTCAGCAAAAAATACAGTGAAAAATTCAAGCTCATAGTAGGATATTCAGACAGGATGTCCCGCCAGTTATATTCCGGTTCTGATATATTCCTGATGCCTTCAAATTATGAGCCATGCGGGCTTGGACAGCTTATAAGCATGAAATATGGTACAATACCTGTGGTGCGCAATACCGGGGGGCTTGCAGATACTGTAATAGATGTTAAAACGCAAAAAGATATAATAAACAGGGGCCAGGGTTTTAAATTCGATATTTACAATCCGGAAGAATTTTTTGGCGCCTTTAAGCGCGCCCTTGATTTTTACAAAGACCCAATTCTTTGGAGGCATATAATACTTAATGCAATGGCGGAAAATTTTTCATGGGACTATTCCGCCCTGCAGTATAAAAAGCTTTATGAAGAGCTGGAAATATGATTTTTCATTGCTGATTTATGTATGATTATAAAAGGAACAGATTTGAACGCTGAAGACACATTAGTCAAATACCAGGACATACTTCGCCAGTATAATATTGTTAACCAGATATCCAGGACCGTTTCCAATACACTGGACCTTAACAGAATACTTAAAATAATCCTTACGGGTGTGACATTCGGGGATGGTTTCGGGTTTAACAGGGCTTTTCTTTTTTTAATAGACAGGCATTCGACAAACCTTGTTGGACGCATGGCCATAGGGCCGGGGTCGGCGGAGGAAGCCTGGCAGGTGTGGAACGAGATACAGGAAACAAACTATTCCCTGGAAGAATTTTTAAATTCAGAAAAGTTTGAAAACCAGCCCCAGTTTTCAATGCTTGATGAAAAAATAAGGCATTTATCAATTCCTGTTGATAAGACAAAAATTATTTGGCAATGCCTTGAAGACGGCATACCCAGGAATGTGGACCTTACGGAATATAATAAGGAAAATGAAGAGAAACCTGTAGATAAAAACATTCAAAACGGCGGCCCGATAAGCGATATATTTATTTGTGACCCTGCATCAATAGACCATGAACTTGTAGAATATATCGATTATCCGAAGTTCTGCATAATACCTTTGATATGCCGCACAAAAAAAGTGGGCATACTCATAGTGGACAATAAATATAACCAGCGGGAAATAAAGCCTGATGATATTGAATTTCTACAGATGCTCGGACAGTTTGCTTCCTCCTCTATAAGGAATACATTAATATATAATGACTTAAAAGACAGTATTTCTGCGCTTGCCAAGTTAAACACAAAACTTCGGTACCTTAAGGAATATAACGAGAAAATCATTGAAAGCATACCGGTAAGCATTTTTGTTGTGGACCATAATTTTACACTTACAATGTGCAACGAGAACTGCGGGATTTTGATGGGCATTGAAAAGGATAATATAATAGGCAGGCAGATAGATACACACAGGGTATTCATTGACGGCCTGGACCTTATGGAAGAATTAGGCAGGGTAATAAATGAAAATAAAGCTGAAGGTTTTTATAAAGTAAATTTAAGCATAGATAATAAAAAACCTGAATCTATTTTTGACATAGTGCTTGTGCCCTTTAAATTCTCAGAAGATACGCCGGAAGGCGCACTGATAATAGTTGAGGACGTAACAAACACCGTGCGCCTGGAACAGGAACTGAACAATGCCAAAAAACTTTCAAGGCTGGGCAAACTTTCAGCTACAGTGGCTCACGAAATAAGGAATCCTTTAATTGCAATTGGCGGTTATGCAAACAGGCTGAAAAGAAAATATAGCGAGAGCGGCCAGACAGATATGCAAAGCCTGGACGTGATAATAAACGAAGTCAGCAGGCTTGAGCGCATAGTCAATGACATACTTGACTATGCGTCCAATAAAGAAATAAAATTCAGTAGTGTCAATATATCCGAACTGCTAATGGAATGCCTGATTCTTGCAGAAGCTGCAGCTGAGCAGAATGCGATAGATATAGTTTTTAGCTGCGGGAAGGATATTGTGCAGGGCCAATCCCTGTATGTAAATGGCTCAAGGGACCATTTAAAACAGGCCCTGATAAATATAATAAATAATGCAATAGATGCAAGCAGTAAAAAGGATAAAATAAGCATGTGCATATACAGGCAGGAAGAAAATGCTTTTGAGAATATTGTAATAGAAATAAATAATATCGCACCACTGGGCAGCAAAGAGGATTTAACAAATATATTTTTGCCTTTTTATACAACAAAGACAAAGGGAACAGGCCTGGGGCTTACGATAACAAAAAAAATAATAGAACAGCATTCAGGGAGAATAGAGGTAAAAAGCAGCATTGAAAACGGCACCACATTTGCAATAAAATTACCGTTGTTAAAAATTTGAATTTAATTATTGATTCATATACTTTTATTTAAAGCTTTTGGAGGATTTTTAATGAAAAAGATACTTGTTGTTGAGGATGATATGCCTATAAGAAATCTTTACAAGGAGGAGCTTATTGATGAGGGCTATGAAGTATTGACTGCCCATGACGGGGTGGCAGGCTATCAGCTTTTTAAAAGCAGCAAACCGGATCTTATAACGCTTGATATAAAAATGCCAAACATGAACGGGCTGGAACTTCTTGATAAAATCAGGAAGGAAAACAAAGAGGTCCCCATAATAATTTATTCTGCTTATGGAGAATTCACGCAGAATTTTTCCACCTGGGCAGCGGATGAATACCTTGTTAAATCATCTGATTTGACTGAATTTAAAAATAAAGTTAAAGAACTTCTTTACAGATAATTGAACTGGAGCAGAAATTGCCGGAATACAGAAAAGACATAATACTTGATGAATGGGTTATAATTTCCACTGAAAGGGCAAAAAGACCGGAAAATTTCAGGGAAGATAAAATAAAAATACCTGTTACTGACGCGGGAGTCTGCCCTTTTGATAAAGGCAATGAATCAATGACGCCTCCTGAGATTTTAAGGATTAATAAAGAAGGTATAATTACTGATAAAAATGATGCAAACTGGCAGATGAGAGTGGTGCCAAATAAATTTCCTGCGCTTACACCTGCTGCAGAGCCCATGTCAAAAAATTATGGCATTTACACCAGCATGGACGGTTTTGGCTTGCATGAAGTGGTCATACATTCTCCTGAACATATAACAAATATAAGCAGGCTTGATATCAGGCAGATAAAAATGCTTCTTGATGTTTATGCCAGAAGAATAAGGGATATTAAAACAAGTACCAAAATTGAAAGCGTAACACTTATGCTTAACCAGGGCAAGGATGCCGGGGCCTCAATAGAGCACTCACATTCACAGATATTCGGCCTTCCCCTTATTCCTCCCGTGCTGGAAAAAGAGATATATGGCACTGCAAGATATTTTAAACGGACAAAGAAATGCGCGATGTGCGCCATAATCGAGTTTGAACTTGCAGAAGATAAAAGAGTTGTTTATAAAAATGATGACTTTATAATAATTCAGCCCTATGCTTCAAGAAATCCTTTTGAGACATGGATAGTGCCGAAAGCCCATGAGGCAAATTTTGAAAATATTGAAGACGGCAGAATTTTAAATTTTGCCGATTGCCTTAAAAAAGTGGTTGACTTTTTTTACTTTGAGCTTGGGGGGGCATCTTTTAACTATTATATACACACGGGTCCGCTGCACCTGGAAGAGTTCAATCTACATTATCACTGGAACTTCGAACTCATACCAAAACTATCCATAAAAGCCGGGTTTGAAGTAGCCACAGGGATAGATATATGTATAACTACACCTGAATATACTGCTGAATTTATGAAATCGGGCGGAAGATTTGCTTAAGGCAGATATATGTTTTCTGAATAATTTCCATAGGATAAAATAATGAATGCTGATATGGCAAAAATAAAAAAAATACTTCTGATAGCATTTGCATCGCTTGCTGTCTTTGAGGCTGTGTGCTTTTTTGTGTTTGCAAAGAACCAGTTTTACTCCATACTTGCAAGCGGTCTTTTGACTTTTGTTTTTTTTGCGGCTACACTATTTCTGTATTATATTGCCGCTAAAAGCGTTCAGCGAAGCAGGACTTTTTATGTTTATATGGTGTTTTTTGTAAAACTGGTCCTTTCAGCTTTATCTTTTTATATAGTTTACAGGTCGGCTTCTTTAAGCATGCTTGCTTATGCGGTTTCTTTCTTGATTTTTTTTA
>JAFGMJ010000246.1 GCA_016927635.1 Actinomycetota bacterium | reverse complement strand
TTTTTAAAATTAAATTAAAATATTTTTTACAATTTGTTAATATTATGGTTAAAAAAATTTTATAAAATAATGAGATTTAAGGAATTTTTAAAAAAAATCGGCAGTTTTATCTGCACAAAGGAAATATTTGAAGACAGGGTTTTATCTGTCAGGTTGTATAAATATTTCCTTACAGGCATTTTGATAAGGCTGCTTTTTTTGCCTTTCTTTTTCCAGAGGGATATTCTTTCAACTTACCAGCGTGCAGCCGAGACAGTTTTTGCAGGAAACTTCCGGGTAAACTTTGAACAGATTATTACTCATGTAATTCACAGCTTGAATCTTTTCATTATAAAGCCGTTAATACCTGCTCTGGATAAGGTATCGTCAATACTTCTTAACCAGGACACGTGGGTTTCCTGGATAGAATTTAACAGCATGGACCAGGTATACAGGGTGCTCACGCTTTTTAAGCTGCCATACCTTGCCCTTGATATTGTTTGCATGTTTATGATAATCAGGCTTGTTTATGACAGGGATCCTCAAATGAGGCTCAAAGTTTTTAAATACTGGGTTTTGAACCCGCTTGTCATTTTTGTTCTTTATGTGTTTGCGAGACACGATATCATTGCAATCACCGTTACAATAGCAGCGCTTCTTCTGGCAAAATACGGGAAAAAATACTGGGCTATAATACTGCTTGCTGCCGGCATTGCCATAAGGTTTTTCCCTATTATGATTCTTCCTTTTGCGATAGTGTTTCTTGCAAAAAAAAGGCGGGATTATGTAATACTTTTTTCAATTGGCATAGCCGGGCTTTTAGCAATAGAAGTTTTCTCGTATCTTTATTTTGGCAGAAGCGTTATATTTACGCTTTTAAACGCCCAGCACTTTGACTATATACTGTCTGCAAAACTTGACCTTATAATACATGACAGAATATATCTTTTTATTGTCGCATATGCGCTATTGCTTTTTTCATTTATGCACCGCAGGGAAAAGTCCTTTACTGTGTTTTTGAATTATTGTGCAATGACCTATATTTTATATGTTGCAACAAGCTACTTTCATCCGCAATACCTTTTATGGTCAATACCTTTCCTGGTGATTATATTTGCAAGGAAAAATTCCCTTTATTATTATCACCTTGTCCAGACAGTGCTGCTTATGTTTATACTTATATACTGGGGGGACCTTGTAACAAAATTCTTAATTGCACCTGTAGATATAAGATTTGCACTTTACAGCCTTGGGCCGATCCCATTAATTGAGAGGGTCTATGATTCAGCAAAATTTGTCAATATTTTCAGAAGCGTCTTCACTGCTGTTTCGCTCTGGATGATTTACCTGATTTACAAAGACAGTGCAAATGCCAAACCTTTAAATTCTGCAGGCCAGGCTGCAGCATATATTGATGAAAAACAAAAACAGAAAAACAGTCAATGAGGTTTAATTATATGCGGAAAAATCCTGCAAAAACCAAATATTTAAAAATGGCGATGGCTGGCGCAGTACTTATTATTTCAGCAGTTATTTTTACAGTTATGCTTTCCGGCTGCAGCAGTTCTTTTTTTGTTTCCGGCGCAAGCTACGGATATTTCATATGGGAGGATAAAAATTCTGACATACATATTGCCTGGAGCGCCGATAAAAAGGATAATTCATTTAAGGGAAGCATTGCAACTGACGGCATTATTTCAGAATATGAACTTATAGGCTTTGAAGAAGATGACAGATTTGATATAGGCAGCGAAAAAAGCAATATAGATTTTGATGCAGCGCTTTCAGCAAATGATTTTTCTGATGAAATAGTGATTTCCCTGAAAGGGCACAGTTATGTAGAATTTGACCTTAAGATAAATGACGGTTATGACCTGTCAAGAATAAATGCAGGAGGGTTTTTGGTCAGCCCCGATGATACGGTCTTTAAGCTGGAAAAGGATTATTTTGAAAAAGTAAAAAAAATGCCTTTTTACGAAAGGCATCCCGTGTCCGGTTTTATATCAAAGCTTGCAGGTGACATGGCCTTTACCCTTTTTTACTTATTTTTAATAGGCGTTGTTATTATTGAAATTATAAGGATAACGCTTTTTAGAAAGAACAGGAAGTACAACTGGTATCTGTTTTTATGTTACGGAATACTTGCAGCAGCGGAAGTTGTTGTGTTCATATTGCTTAAAAACAGGTAACGCATCATAAACAAATCGTTTAAGAATACAATGAGATTGATTTTTTATATGTGCGCCTGTTTTTTTGCAATGTATTTATTATTTAAGGTTTTTATTTAAAAAAATTAAAAATACTGTTTATAATAACAAATTGATATTATCAGAAAGTAAAGAGGTCTAATTGAAAATTGCGCTTATCGGTTCAGACGGGCAGCTTGGCACAGATATTTACAGTTATTTTAAAAGCCGGAAAGCAGATATTTACGGCCTTACGATTAAGGATATTGAAGTATGCAGCGCCGAAAGCTGCAGCAATGCCATTTCCAAGATACAGCCGGCACTGGTAATAAATACTGCAGCCTTTAACCAGGTGGACAGATGCGAGCAGGAAATAAACAGAGCCTTTGAGGTAAATGCCGCAGGAGTAAAAAATGTTGCCCTGGCATGTATTTTGTGCGGCGCGGCAATGATGCATTTCAGCACTGATTATGTTTTTGGTGGATACGAACAGTTAAAGCCTTTTGTTGAAGAAGACCGGCCCGCACCTGTGAGCGCATACGGCATATCAAAACTGGCGGGAGAATATGTTGTAAGCTATATGCTCAAAAAACATTATATTGTAAGGGTATCTGGTCTTTACGGCCATGCGGGAAGCATGGACAAAGGATATAATTTTGTAGAGCTTATGCTTGATATGGCAAAAGATGGCAAAGAAATAAAGGTGGTAAACGACCAGACGCTGACACCAACAAGCTCCTCAGATGTAGCCAAAAAATTGTATGAGCTGATACAGACAGGCAGATACGGCCTTTATCACATGACCAATACAGGAAGCTGCACCTGGTATGAATTTGCAAAGGAGATATTTAAAATTTCCGGCCTGAAGCCAAAACTGGAGCCAACAGACAGCACAAGCTTCGGCTCAGCTGCAAAAAGGCCTTATTACTCTGTGCTTGACAATAAAAACCTGCGCTTTGCAGGTCTTGAGGAAATGAGGCACTGGAGGGATGCTTTAAAAGATTATATTACGGAAAGGGATGCGTTGATTTCCATATAATAGACAGAGATATAACTATGGATAAAATAAAACGGGTAAAAGAAATATTAAAGAAGAGATTTGCGGCCATAAGAGACGGCATATATAATTTTGGCAGATCTTTAAAAAGGCGATTAAAAAAGCCGGCAAACCCGCAAAACAGGACAAAAAAAGGCGGAGCTAAAAAAACCCCTGCTGCAAAAAAAGCTGCTGCAAAAAAAGCTGCTGCAAAAAAAGCAATTAACAAAAACAAACCTTTAAATAAAAAAGTCAAGACAGAGGAGGCTGATACGACTAAGCCTGCAAGCTCAAAGAAAAAAATCTTATGGATAACAATTCCTGTTGTTTTGTTTATACTGCTGGCCGGAGCAGCGCTCGGCTACTATTTTTATTTTTATTATTACTTAAAGCCCAATTTTTCAGAAGAGCAGTACCAGGATATAGTATCGGACAAAACCGGCATGGTTGAACCGGGAGATAAAATAACATACACTGTCAATCTTAAAAACACCGGAAATACAACTGTTGAAAATATGGCAATCACAACTTCGCTACCCGAATATTGCAGCCTTATATCTTCAAGCCCGGAGGCTGTTTTTGACATTGACAATAAAAAGATAACTTTCAATATTGCCAGCATACCTAAAGACACTGCACAAAAAGCCAGCTTTACAGTACAGGTCGAAAGCCCCCTTGATGACGGGACAATAATACAGACATCAAAAGTATTTCTCAATTATGATGTCAGGGATGAAGCCGGCCTCGGTTTTGAAATAGATAAAACTTTGCAGCACAATGTAAGCAGCAGCCCTGTGCTGGATGATTTTGGTTTTTTGATGACTGATTTAAACCTGGGGGAATTCAATATAAAGGATGTTGTGCAGATAGACCTTTCAGTAAAAAACACCGGAAATATGCATGCAAAGGATATAGATGTTATAACGGCACTTCCTGATAAATTTCAGCTTTTTGAAACTTCAGTTGTATTTCCAGCCGCATTTGACAGGGAAAAAAATATATTGACCTGGAAAATACGCCAGCTTCCGGTAGGCAGCTCAAAGAAAGTCAGCTTCATGGCAAGACTTGGTACCGGTTTTGAACATCTTGAGACGTTTAAGGTCACATCTTCTCTTGTATATAGTGGCAGCACTGTAACAGAGCAAGTGTTTGAGGGCACTGTAGTGGGATACCCAAACTTTTCTGATTCCTCCTACACAGTTGCTGATACAAGCGGGGGAAGTGTATGGGCAGGAGACATTTTAAGATATTATGTGACTGTAAAGAATACCGGCATGAGGCCGGGCAAAAATTTCAAACTCATATGCCCTGTTCCTGCAAACACTACATTTCTTTCTGATTCAGTGAGTACTGCTGAAGGTTTTGAATATGACAGCGGCAAAAACGCTGCCGTGTGGACAATAGACAATCTTGAAATCGATGAGGAAAGAGTATTTGAGTTCTCAGTGGCAATAAGCCAGTCATTGACAGGTGGAGGGGCTATAAATTCTGAATTTACAATAGAAGGGGACGAGCAATTTGTTGAACTTGGTAAAAAGACTGTGGGAGTGAGAAAATATATTTACCATACAATAGTGTGCATGGGAGATTCGCTGCTTGCATACACTAACTGGCACACAAGACTTGACGCTATGCTTGAAAACACTTACCCCAGGGCTGAATACAACACAGTTGCAGTTGCCGTACCCGGCCAGATGTCCCATCAGGGTTATCATAAATTTGATGTTACAGTTGCACCCAACGGACCCCAGATAATAGTGTTTGGTTACGGCTCAAATGATGTGGGAACAAGTGTGCGCTCCTTTATAAACGGCATGACCGGCCTTATAAATAAAGGCAAGGGAATGGGCGCCACTGTAATAGTGCATTCCATAGGGTGGATAAATACAGATATCTGGGTATCAAAGAGAGACTATAAAGCATACAATGATGCTCTTAGAGATCTGTGCGCGAGCGCAGGAGTGCCTTATGTGGATATTTATACGCCGATTGCAGGCAATCCAGGCAAATATATTTCAGACGGCCTGCACCTGACCTCAGAGGGTGCAAACCTGGTTGCAAGCCTTGTATTTAATACAATGAGAAATTACCTGGATGCAGACGGTGCAAGAAGGTAGTTTTTTTAAGTTGCCTGATGCTGCGCCCTTCTGTCCTTTACAACTCTTGCAGGCGTGCCGACAGCTATGGAGTAGTCAGGTATATCTTTGGTTACAATTGCCCCCGCGCCTATTATGCAGTAATCTCCGACATTGCAGCCGTCCATAATCATGCTTTTAGCTCCGAGCCATGAGTCCCTGCCTATTTTTATTCCAAGGCCATGGGTGTCCTGGTCTCTTAAAGGTATGTAGATTTCATCGGATATATGGCCGCCGCCTATTACATAGGTGTATGCGGCAAAGAGCGTGTTCTGGCCAACTTCCACACGATTTAATGAAACTATGTATGAATTAAAACCGAGATTTACTTTAGGATGCAGGATAACATCACCGTTTTTGCAGGAAATTATTGTATTTCTTCCAAGAAACACGCCATCGCCTATATCAATGCCATTATTGTCCACGCCTTTTGCATCAAGCATGACATTCTCATCTATTATGACATTGTTTCCCAGCGATATTTTATGCGGGTGCCTTAGCGTGACTGATTTTGCAATCATTAAGCCCTTGCCCACTTTTTTAAATATGAACCTGTAGAATATACTTCTTAAGAATATGCCGACAGCGCCAGGCCATTCTGCAAACATAGCAGTTATTATTTCATATTTCAGCATTGAGAATAATCCGGGTTTGCCCACTATGAGATCGGAGTAAGCTGAAAACTTTGATTTTTTCTTTTTATCCAGGGTGTTCTGTATAAGTTCGTATTTTTTCTCTTTTGTTTCTGCCATTTATATATCCTTTCGGTAATTT
>JAFGMJ010000245.1 GCA_016927635.1 Actinomycetota bacterium | reverse complement strand
TTCTAAATAATAAAAGCAATGCTTCTTGCATATTATTTCAGTTAAAATGTATTGATGAAAATATTTGATTTATATATGATTTTAAATATTAAAATCGCCGGGTTTTTTCTTCATTATTATTTATTGGATTTATAAAATAAAGCGCATGGCAGGTTAAATGAAAGAAATATTTGAGAGAAGAAGCATAAGAAAATATACAGGAAAGCCAATACCTAAAGAAGCTGTTGATAAAATGCTTAAGGCTGCAATGGCTGCGCCATCTGCAGGCAACCAGCAGCCATGGGAATTTATAGTCATTGATGATAAAACTATTTTCGAAGGCATTATGAAATGCCACCCTTATTCTTATATGCTAAAGGAAGCGCAGCTTGCAATTGTAATATGTGCTGATCTTGAAAGGGAAACACATATAGGCTACTGGCAGCAGGATTGCGCTGCTGCAACAGAGAATCTTTTAATTGAGGCTCAACACCTTGGAATCGGGGCAGTCTGGCTTGGGATATACCCAAGAAAGGAAAGAGTTAATGGACTTAAAGAATTGCTTTCCCTGCCCGAAAGAGTTATGCCAATGGCTGTAGTTTCCCTGGGATATCCTGCTGAAGCTAAGGAGCCTTCAAACAGATATGACCCTTTAAGGCTACATTTCAATAAATGGTAAAAACTAATATTGATAAATAAACTGCAGCCAAAAATAAATTCAGACAAAATAAATTTTTGATTTAATTTTAATTTCCTGAATTTCAAATTATAATTCATTAAAAAATGAATCAATCAATAAATGAAATATAATATTTCTTAATTTTCACATAATTAGACATATTTTTAATCTAAAATCAATAAGCCCACTGCAAGTGCTTAAATATTTGACACAGCCAAAAAATAATATTAATGTTTACAAAATAATTAATATAAAAAAATTGCCTAAAAAAAGACAATTTAAAAAATAATTTTTAAGCTATTAAAATCTTATTCATATCACATACCTTATAAGTTCAAATTTTTATTATGATTATTTATAAATTTTTAAAGTATTATGCTGTTTGAAAGGAGTATCAGTGAATATAAGCGCAGAACTGAAGCTTGAAATTTATAAAACCCTGCTGCTTATCAGGGAATCGGAGCTTAAAATGGTGATGCTTTATAAAAAAGGTGAACTTCCCGGCCACGTACTGCCCTGTCTTGGCCAGGAGGCGATACCTGCAGGATTTTCAAAAGCATTGCGGTCTGAAGATATTGTTGTTACCGGCCACAGGGGGGCTGGCCACTATATTGCGCGCGGCGGTGATTTAAAAAAATTGTGGGCTGAACTTTACGGCAGGAAAAACGGAATTCTTGGAGGCAAAGGTGGCCAGATGCACCTTGTGGATATGAATGTAAATACCATAGCAGGCAATGCAATTGTGGGGGCTAACTGGGTGCTGGGCTGCGGAGCGGGTTTTGCGGCAAAACAGAATAAAGAAAACCAGGTTGCAGCTGTTTTTGGAGGCGAAGCTTCAACAAACAGAGGCACTTTTCATGAAGCGCTGAATATGGCAGCGCTTAAAAAACTTCCAGTTGTTTTCACAGTTGAATTCAACGGCAAACAGCTTTGGGACAATAATGATTATGTAACTGCGGTAAAAGACCTTGCAGACAGGGCAAAAGCCCATGATATTCCCGGTATCAACTGTGACGGCAATGACCCTGAAAGTGTATACGCTGCAGCAGCCGAGATGGTCCAGAGGGCAAGGAATGGCCAGGGTCCTTCACTTATTGTTGCAAAGACTTTTAAATGGATTGACAGTGGCGCAAACCAGAGGCAGACAGACGCCGAAATGGAGGAGGGTAAATCAAAATATGATCCGGTTAAGCTTTACACAAAAAAACTTTTAGAAGAGGCAATACTTGATGAAAAATTGGTTAAGGAGCTGACCCGGAATACTTCCGAGATAATAGGTCAGGCAATAGAATTCGGCTTTAATAGCCCTTTACCGTCAGCAAAGGATGCTTATACCAATGTATATGTTTAATTTATGCAGGTCTTTCTATAAGAGAGGATATTGATATGGCTAAGATGAAGTATGTCGAAGCTTTGAGGGAAGCCTTAAGGCAGGAAATGCAAAGAGATGAAAAAATATACCTTATAGGGGAAGCCCTTGGTGGAGGACAACAGGGTGTTTTCAGGGTCACACAGGGTCTGCAGGAACAGTTCGGACCCGACAGAGTCGTGGATACTCCAATATCTGAAGCCTGCATTGCAGGCTCAGCAGTGGGTTCAGCAATTTTTGGCAGGCGTCCCGTTGCAGAAATAATGTTTGGGAATCTTATGGCGCTTTGTGTTGATGAGTTTCACAACCAGGCGGCCAAATTTCATTATTTAACAGACGGAATGATAAAAGTGCCCATGGTGCTAAGGTGCGTAAACTGGACAAGGCTTGTATCAGGCCCGCATCACTGTGGTACACTTGATATAATGATATTAAATACGCCGGGCATTATTACGGTTGCCCCCTCAACGCCTGCTGACGCATTTGGTCTAATGAAGGCTGCTCTAAGGCAGGATAATCCGGTTGTATATATTGAACACTCAAATCTTTACTCGGTTTCGGGAGAAGTGCCCATAGAAGATAAGGATTATATTTTGCCGCTGGGCAGGGCAAATATTGCAAGAGAGGGAAATGATGTTACAGTTGTGACATACAGCCTCCCATACCATGACTGCATAAAGGCAGCTGATGAGCTTGGAAAGGAAGGGGTATCTGTTGAGCTTATAGATATGAGGACTCTTGTCCCGTATGATAAACAAACAATAATAAAATCTGTTAAAAAAACAGGAAGGATTGTTGTGGTTTATGAGGGATATAAAACTTATGGTGCCGGTTCAGAAATATGTGCAATGGTAGCTGAGGAGGCAATAGATTATCTTGAAGCGCCGATTTTAAGAGTTGCGTTGCCCGATGTCCCCATAGCGGCCAATGAGGTAATGGTCAAGGAGCTCAGCATCAATGAAAATAAAGTTGCTGCAGCTGTAAGGAAAGCTATGGAATAGAATTATAAGAAATCAGAAATTTTTAAATAAATAAGAAAAAGGAGGGAAAATTGTCAAATTTAGCAATTGTAACAGGTGCATTTAAAGGGGGAATCGGCGGTGGCATATCAAGGGTGCTGGCGCAGGACGGCTTCAAAGTCTTGATGCTTGCAAGAAATGCCCAAAGACTATCAAAGCTGGAAGCTGAGCTGAAATCTGACGGGCTGGATGTTGAGAGCTGGTCCTCAGATATAACTGACAGGCAAAGGATAAAAAGTACTGTAAATGGCATACAGGATAAATACGGACAGATACATGTACTGGTCAATAATGCAGGGCTTATGCCATTTCCGGCTTCTCTTCAGGAAACGGATGACAAGTTATGGGATGATCTTGTAAACACAAATCTTACAGGTACATTTAATATGACCAAAGCTGTGCTTCCAGGTATGATTGATAAAAAATATGGAAGGATAATAAATATATCCTCAGTTTCAGCCCGGAAAACGGTCGGAAATTTTGTTGCATATGCTGCAGCAAAAGGAGCTCTCCATGCATTTACCACCGCGCTTGCAAATGAAGTTGGCGTAAACGGGATTACTGTCAATTGTATACTGCCGGGTTTTACGGAAACAGACACAATGCACCATATATGGGGAACAGTTGCAGAGGGCGCAGGCATGTCAGAGGATGAACTTTTAAAACCTTTCTGGGCGCAAATTCCTCTTGGCCGATGGATACAACCCGAAGAAATCGGAAATGCTGTAGCTTTTCTTGCCAGTGACAGGGCTGCGGTTATAACCGGACAGATATTAAAAGTTGACGGCGGATATGATAATCATGACTGATAATCATTGAAGTAATTGAAAATCTCCAATTATTAATTATAAAAAAGGACACGTAAGGGATATGTGAAAAAATATACTTGCCAGTGTAGATTTAGGCTCAAGGGCTTGATATATCTGAAGGTGCTTCATTGCTTGTTTATGAAAGAGTGCGATCAATTGGCGGCATAGTGGCGGTTTACTCAATTGATAATATTGCTAAAGAAAGGGTGCCAGAAATTGCATGATT
This sequence comes from Actinomycetota bacterium, assembly GCA_016927635.1. Lineage (GTDB taxonomy): Bacteria > Actinomycetota > Humimicrobiia > Humimicrobiales > Humimicrobiaceae > VGAZ01. The sequence continues at coordinate 3,593 of JAFGMJ010000245.1, read as the reverse complement.
TGAAAATATGGAGCTTGCATTCAGCCAGTCAATAGTTATAGGGTTGCATATGTACAGCACCAGGCCTTTACCTGTAAGGACAAGTCCATATATTTGTGATTTACTAAATATACCTTTAAAAAGCCTTTGTATTTGCCTTAAGGAAATAACCTGTGATTTTTAAGAAAAATTGCTTGGTTGCTCACGTGAATACTATCCATATAAACTTTTTAATTTCAAGTCTTTAAGGCTTAACAGGGAAGAAATGAATAAATTAAGTATAGCAAACTTTTATTTTTAAAATTATCGATTAAATTTAATATTTTCCCTGAATAATTAAATTATTTATATAATTTTTTCGTCTATATAAATAATTAATTCAGAAAGGATTTTTATCATGCCAAAAATAGTATATGAATCATTTGACAAGCTTGAGTCTTTTATGAAAGACGTATTTATCAAAGTGGGCGTTCCTGAAGCTGATGCTGCAACGTGCGCAGAAGTGCTAATAGACTCTGATAAAAGGGGAATAGACAGCCATGGCGTGGGCCGATTTAAGCCAATATACATAGACAGGATAAAAGCCGGCCTTCAAAGCGCAGTTACAAAAATAGATATAATAAAAGAAACCAAAACAACTGCAGTGCTTGACGGAAACAATGGCATGGGCCAGGTAATTGCAAAAAAGGCCATGCAACTGGCAATCAATAAGGCAAAGGATTTTGGGCTTGGCATGAGCGCGGTAAGAAATTCCACCCATTACGGCTTTGCGGGCTATTATGCAATAATGGCAACAAGAAATGATATGATAGGAATTACCGGGACCAATGCAAGGCCGTCTATTGCCCCCACATTTGGCGTTGAAAACATGCTTGGAACAAACCCGCTTGTATTCGGCATGCCATCAGATGAGGATTTTCCGTTTGTAATTGACTGCGCAACTTCAATAACACAGAGGGGAAAAATAGAGCAGTATGCAAGAGAAGGTAAAAAAATACCGCCTGGATGGGTAATAGACAGCCAGGGAAACACAAGCACCGACCCCGAGATTGTCCTTGAAGGGCTAAATTCAGGCGAGTGCGCCCTTGCCCCCCTTGGCGGGATAGGTGAGGAGATGGCAGGGTATAAAGGATATGGATATGCAACAGTAGTTGAGATACTGTCATCAGCTCTTCAGGGCGGACTGTTTTTAAAGGCTCTGTCAGATGTTGACAGCAGCAAAAATAAAGTCAAAAGCAGACTAGGCCATTTCTTTATGGCAATAAATATAGACTGCTTTACAGAGCCTTCCTCTTTTAAAAAGACTGTGGGAGATATTCTTAGAAGCCTCAGGGCATCCAAAAAAGCTGCTGGACATGATAGGGTATACACTGCAGGCGAAAAAGAATATCTTGCATGGCTTGAAAGAAAAGACAAAGGGGTGCCTTTAAATGACGCGCTGCAGAAAATGCTTGTCAAGGCTAGAGATCAGCATGGGCTTAGACAGTACAGGTTCGGATTTGAGAACGGGTAAAGAAATAATTTTTTTTGCGGCAGCATTGCTTAAATAAAAATCCTAAAATTTACAGGTTCAGCGCTCTATACCCACATTCCTGGAGTTTAAAACACTATTACAATTGCAAATCTACAGCAATTTTTTTATCAACTGAAAGTTCTATAGCTTCCATTATTGCTTGTGCTTTTATTGCGTCGTCTATTGTCGAAAGAGGTTTCCCGCCATTTGTGCAAATATTGATAAAATGGTTTACTTCATTGACAATGGCCCCGGGATAAGCAACATATTCCCTTGAATGGGTTATTCCTTTTTTAGATAGTACCCAGTCGTTCCATGTGTATACCCCCGAACCCTCGGTTCCAAGGACTTTTATAAATAGTGTCCATGGATCAGACGAAAGATCATCTGCAGCAAAACTTACCTCCAGGTGGGCCAATGAATCATTTTTAAGTTTAAGTATTACCATTACAAGATCTTCCCTTGTAAGCTTTTCATAATGGAGGCAAGATTTCATCGCCATAACCTGTTTAGGAACTCCAGCGAGGTAAAGCATTGTATAAAGATTATGGGTAAGCATTTGCCTTATGACCCCGGGATATAGTTGGGCGATTTCTTCTGTGTGTAAAGCATTAAATAAATAATAAAAAGATATAAGCTTTCCTATATCTCCACTTTGAATCATTTTTTTCATTCTGGTTACGCCATCATCATATATGACATTGTGTCCTGGCATACAAACAACACCTGTTTTTTCAGCAATGCTTTTTACTTCTTTAACTTCATCTAAAGAATTTGCCACTGGTTTTTCAATCAGGACATTCTTTCCGTTTTCCATTGCAAGTTTTGCATATTCAAGATGTGTCTCGAGATTAGTAAGTATAAAAACTGCATCTATTTCCGGATCACTTACCAGTTCCTCAGGTGTTTTATAGGTCTTGCATGAAAACTGTTTTGCCCTTTCTATACCTCTGGACTCGGTCCTGTTCCATATGCCGACCAGTTTTGCTCTGTTATTGGCAGTAACCGCTTCACCGTGAATTATAGATATACCTCCTGCGCCAATAAAACCGATACCTATCTTTTTTTTAGTCACGTATGCCTCCCGTTATTTATTTGGCGTTTCTCTGCTCATATTTTTTCCAGATATTATAAAACCCGATACATGAAACGAATTTATAATCATCTTTTAAACACATATTTATATATTTATCAAATGCTTTAACCATTACGTCTCCGCAGTTTTTTGAAAGTTCCGGTTTAAAAATAAAAGTGCCTTCATCATATTCAAATTTTTCAGGCATTTTCTCAAATTCCCAGGGATGCAGGTAGAACAACAGTACACAAATATCTGAAAGCTTGCTTTGAGCATCAATAATATATTTCTGGTATTCAAATATAAAATCTGCGCCAAGGAGTCTTAATAGCGGCCACTGGTCATTTTTACAGAAATAACTGCTATAATCATTTTTATCATCAAGGAATGCAAAGTTTGGTATCTCCAGTATTTTCATATTTCCTTTTTCTAACCAGTTTTTTTCTGAAGGATGATACGGTATTATCTGTTTTTTGTGAGCAGAAACAGAATAGGAAGCGTCTACCTTAAAACCAAGTTTCTCCAGTATCTTTATCTGGCCTTGTCCCTGCCAGAGTCTTGGAGCCCTGAAAGTTAATGGTTGCTTTTTTGAAAGCTTCTTTACTATTTTTATGTTTTCTTTCAACCTTGGTTCAAGTTCCGATTCAAGTATCGGGCTATCGTTTGGCATATTGAAAGCAACATCACCCACAGTTTCATGTTTCAAGCTATGGCAACCAATTTCATATCCTTCTTGAGCCACTTCCTGTACTTTATCCGGATTATTGAGAGCTGTATCCCCAGTGAAAAGAAAAGTTGCATCGATATCATATTTTTTAAGCACAGAAAGTATCCTGCCAGTTCCGTTTTTAACACCATTGTAAGTCTTAAGATAGCTCCCAATGTCTGTTTCCATGTCAAAGCCGAAAATAATATATTTTTCCATCACAAACTCCTTTTATTAAATTACTTTATTAATGAAAGTATTAACATAATCATAGTATTTATTTATTAAACTGCGATATTTTGGCAACGTTACCAAGAGTA
>JAFGMJ010000244.1 GCA_016927635.1 Actinomycetota bacterium | reverse complement strand
ACCGGGGATAAAGGTTTTGCAGACCTCTGCCTTACCACTTGGCTATGCCGCCATATAACACTTCCTGAAAAACATGAAACATTTGCACAAATACACAGAGTGCAGATAATCACTTTCTTGCCGCGGGCACTGCGATTTATTATTATAGGGTAAAAACAAATAAAGTTAAATATAATTTATGTGAACTTTTTAAAATTGAAGATTCTCTGTTTTATAGATTAGCAGCATCTGCATGCATTAACAGATATAAATTCTCGTAGATTTCTATACAAAAAAATCAAAGCATCGCTGTAACAATATTTTTGACATAATCAGCTATTGCCAGCGAAGATGTCAGACCGGGAGAATCTATGCCTATAAGGTTTATGGCGTAAGGATAGCTCTTATTTTTTTCAATAATATAATCATAATGATTTTTAAGCTTTGCTCTTATGCCGGTCTGATGCAGGCTTATGTCTTCAGCCCTTATATTTGGGAAAAAAGGTTTTGCCATCTTATAAAAGTACTCTGCGCCCCTGCTGTTAGTATAGTCCTCTTTGTCTTTTGGTTTTGAATAAGCCGGCCCGATTGTGATTGTATTTCCAGTCTCAAATCTGCCATTGCTTATATCAAGTTCTGGGGTAAGATGAACACCAACTGACTTTGTCACTTCATTATTTTTGAACAATTTCATAAATTCATTGAATGGGACATTCGCTCTTTCACCATCAGGATAATAACCAAAAGGAACAGGGTAAATATTAGTACCTTTAACTGCAATATCCGGCCTTTTGGAGCAGTAAAACTTTGCAGATTCGCCTTTGATGGGATCTATTTCATAAAAGCTTTTGCTGTCTATCATTTTTGCAACTTTGTCTGAAAAAAGTCCAGCACAATTTATAAGAATCCTGCTTTTAAATTCTTCAGAGCTGGTGCTGCTTTTTACTCTAATTAAAAATCTATTATCTTTACCTGGATTTGTTTCAATGCCTGTAACCTCATTTCCTGTAAGAAAAATCACGCCATTTTCTTCTGCCAGGCTGTGAAGTTTCTTTATATAAGCTGTTGGTTCGATTATTCCTGATGTAGGAACATATAATGCACATAGCCCCTCTACATTTGGCTCAATTTTTTTTATTTCATCCCTGTTTATTCTCTTGACTCCTGGTACATTATTCTCCCTGGCGATACGTAAAACATCACCGATGTATTCCTCTTCAAGCTCGCTGGTTGCAACAACTATTTTACCCGTCTTTTTAAAAGGTATATTATGCTTTATGCAAAATTCATAAATAAGGCCGTTTCCATCCACGCAAAGGCGGGATTTAATGGGCCCAAAATCCCTTGGATAATATATTCCAGCATGAATTACTCCAGAGTTTCTTGATGATTGATTTTCACCTGCAATCTGATTATTTTTTTCAACAACAACTATATCACCATCAGAGATTTTAGAAATCTCCATAGCAACCGCACAGCCTATAACACCAGCCCCTATTATTGTTATTTGTATTTCTTCAGTCATTTCTTAAAAAATGCCATCTATTTTATTATGGCAATAACTGCATTTGCCATTTATGATTCGGTTAGTTTCAACACTAAAACCGTTCCTTTTAATTATCGTTTCCCCGCAGCCTGGGCATATTGTGTCTTCATAGCCTCCAGCTCTTATATTTCCTCCATATACATATTTCAATCCGGTCTTCATGCCTATTTCTATTGCTCTCCTGATAGATCTTAAGCTAGTGGGAGGTATTTCAGATTTATACTGGGGGTAATATGCGCTTACATGCCAGGGAATGCCCTGGCTCAAATTCATAATAAATTTTGCAATACTTTCCAGTTCCTCTCCTGAATCATTAAGACCAGGTATAAGAAGTGTTGTCACCTCTAGCCAGATTCCCATATCATGAATATTTTTTATACTTTCAAGAACAGGTTTTAGCCTGCCGCCTATTTTTTCTCTGTAAAAATCTTCAGAAAAGCCTTTAAGGTCAACATTTGCTGCGTCAAGGTATGGCTGTATCATATCTAAACATTCTTTTGTCATAAAGCCATTTGTTACAAATATATTCTTCAGTCCCCTTTTGTGTGCAATTTTTGCAGTATCATATGCAAGTTCAAAAAAAATCGTGGGTTCAGTGTAGGTATATGAAATACTTTTACAATTACTTCTGATTGCATCATTTACAATTTTTTCCGGAGCAATTTCCTCTCCATCAATAATACCATGATCATCGGGCATTTGTGATATTTGCCAGTTCTGGCAGAAAAAGCATTTAAAATTGCAGCCAGGCGTTGCAATTGAGAGAGACAGTGTTCCGGGCATAAAATGAAAAAGAGGTTTTTTTTCAATAGGATCAACATTTTCAGAAATGACTTTATCATATACAAGAGTTGAGAGTATTCCTCCTTTATTTTGCCTTACAGCGCATTTACCTTTTTCTCCATCCTTAATAACACATCTGTGCGCACAGAGATCGCACCTGACTTTATTTTCTGCCAGTTTTGTATAAAGATACGCTTCTTTAAACATTTTGACCTCTTTTCTCATGCAGATACTGCACATTTTTTTCTGACATTCAAAATCCCTGTTATAAAAAATATTATTTT
>JAFGMJ010000243.1 GCA_016927635.1 Actinomycetota bacterium | reverse complement strand
CGCCGTTTTCAATAAAGAGGTTTTTAGAAAACAACAGGCTCTCTGCAAGATAATCATTGACTGCACCGGCAACAGCAGCCATTGGGCCAACATTGAATTCCTGGGAAAGGCGGCACATATTATTTATCACTTCAGGATATGTGGCATGAGGGGAAATGGGGACAAGACTTTTTAAAAAAAAAGGGGTTTTTGAAATAAAGCTTTCAAGCAAAGAATATATCTCTTTAAGAGGATTTAAGATTTTATCCCCAATATCATCATCGCTGCTTATAAAAATATCAGAATGTTTAAAATTTATCAGCCATCTAAACCTGTATTTTGAACCTGCAGCCTTTCTGTAATCCTGGTTTTTATCTTTAGCCCGGCTTTTAGCACTGTTTATAATTTGGCCTTTTGTACTGCCGGTTGAGTTGATAACTATATTGTAACTGTTATTTGCAGTTGCGCCGTCTTTACCCTTTATAGCATCTTTTTTAAAATTTCCGCCGTTTGCGCTCCTACTGTTTTTTTCCGACATTTCCGTAAAATAAAAAAACCAGGAACATGACCACAAAATATATGACAACATTTACCAGTATTGTTATCCATGCGGCAACCTGGACTTCCCTGAATAAATAATATGTCAGTATAAGGACAGGTATTAAAAATACGGTTGAAACGATTGTCAATATAAGAGGATTTTTTACCCTTGGGTTCATGGACATATTGCTTTCTCCTTTAAATGATTAATTTGTCAAACATAGTAAAATCATAAAATTTTGATATTTTTAATGATAATCCGAATAATTTTAACAATCAGCCGCCACACTTAGAATTACTCGTTTAAATTATAAAGCAGGCCATAAAAATACTCCAGATATTTTGGCTAACATAATTTACTTTAAAATAAAGCAGCTGTTTTATTTGAAAAAAAATAAACAAATAGTATTATAATGCAAATGAGTAAAACAATAGAAGAAATAAATGAAAAAATCAAAAGCGGCAAGGCGCTCGTTCTTAACGCAGAAGAAATAATCGAATATGCTGCAGAAAACGGCGTTAAAAAAACTGCAAAAAATGTAGATATCGTAACTACTGCAACATTTGGCCCAATGTGCTCATCAGGAGCATTTTTAAATTTCGGGCACTCCGACCCTCCGATAAGAATGACAAAGACATGGCTAAATGATGTACCTGCATATTCAGGTATAGCAGCCGTGGATGCCTATATTGGCGCAACAGAACTTTCAGAGACGGAAGGTATGGCATATGGAGGGGCAAATGTCATTGTCGACCTTATAGATAAAAAACCCGTCAAACTCAGGGCTATATCTTACGGCACCGACTGTTATCCGAGGCGCGAGATAGAGACATTTATTACAATAGAAAATTTAAACCAGGCATATCTTTTTAACCCGCGTAACGCTTACCAGAATTATGCAGCTGCTGCCAATTCGTCAAAAAAAACAATTTATACCTATATGGGAAAACTCCTGCCAAACCTTGGCAATGTCACCTACTGCAGCGCAGGGCAGCTCAGCCCGCTTTTAAACGACCCCTATTACAGGACAATAGGTATAGGGACAAGGATTTTTCTTGCAGGTGCCGAAGGATATGTTGTGTGGCACGGAACACAGCATAATCCCGGACGGACAAGACTTGCAAACGGCACTCCTGAAGGCCCGGCAGGGACCATTGCTGTTATAGGTGACTTAAAAAAAATGGATACCAGGTATTTAAGGGCCGCAAATTTTTATAAATATGGGGTATCGCTTTATGTAGGAATAGGCATACCCATACCTGTAATCGATGAGGAAATGGTTGAATTTCTTTGTATTAAGGATGAAGATATATATACTGAAATATATGATTACTCTGTGCAGAGAAGAAACCGGCCTTCTTATGGAAAAATAAATTATAAACAGCTTAGAAGCGGTGTCATAGAGTTGAAAGGTAAAAAAGTGCTTACCGGCTCACTATCAAGCTACAGTAAAGCTATTGAAATCGCAGAGCTTTTAAAATCATGTATAAATAATAAGAAGTTTTACCTGACAGGCCATGTAAGCCAGATTCCTTTAGAGCAGCAGTTAAACGCCTTAAATGTTTTAAGCGAGGATGAGCTTTAAAAATGATAACCAAAAGACTTGTACTGACATTTCCTGAAAAGATTGTAACAAAACCTATCACTTACAGGCTGGTAAAAGATTTTGACCTGCAGTTCAATATATTAAGAGCTGAAATCACTACTGACATTGAAGGCAAGATTCTAATAGAAGTCAAAGGCGAAAAAAACAGTATAGAAGCCGGCATCAAATATCTTTTAAACGAAGGCATCACTATACAGGATGCTGCAAAGGATATAATAATAGACAAGGAAAAATGCATTAACTGCGGTATCTGTCCTTCACTTTGCATCACAAAAGCCCTTATTATGGACAGCAAAACTCACGAGCTTGTTTTTGAAAAAAACAAATGCATCCTGTGCGGATTCTGCGAGAACTGCTGTCCGGTAAATGCAATCAGGCTGAATATATAATTTTATTCAAGAGGTGAAAATTCATCTTTTGAGGCACCGCATTCCGGGCATACCCAGTCCTCAGGTAAATCCTCAAAAGAAGTGCCTGGTGCTATATCAGAATCAGGATCCCCCTTTGCAGGGTCGTAAATATATCCGCATACATTACATTCCCATTTTTTCATTTATATCTCCTGTTTAAATTTATGATAATTTCACAGATATTATTACAACTGCAGATATTTGTAAACCTGGATTAAATATTATAAGAATTAATTAATTGCAGGGTATTTTTTATAAGTAAAATCCGCCATTTAAATTAAAATATGCATAAAAATGACTTATATTATAAAATTATTTCATGCCAAAAAGCCTTAAAAAATATAAAAAAGAAAATAAAAAGTATTGCGGTGATAAAATATTACTTGTACCAATGGGTGAAATTCATGTTGGACAATGTATAAAATGGCTTGCTGATGCAGATGTAAATAAGTATCTGAGCAACAGCATAAAAAATGTCACTCAAGAGCAGGAGCTTGAGTGGCTGGAATTCATAAAAGAATCTGAAAATGATATTGTGTTTGCAATCCTTGATAAAAGTACAAACTGCTATATCGGAAATTGCGGGCTTCATAAAATTGATAAACGCAAAAAAACATGCGAATTCGGTATATTTATCGGTGATAAAAAATACTGGAACAGGGGCTTTGGTACAGATACGGTAAAGACAATACTGTATTTTGCCGTAAATGAACTTGAGATTTTCACCGTAAGGCTTACAGT
>JAFGMJ010000242.1 GCA_016927635.1 Actinomycetota bacterium | reverse complement strand
GGAGAAGTAGTTATTATAGCATTTGACAGAAATGATACAGTCTTAAAAGAAATTGAAGACGGAGTAATCTATGCTTCAGTAGCACAGCAAAGTGCCCTGATGACTTATCTTGGAGTAAAACTACTTTACTATTATAACCATGCTCCAGTACCGATTACCCAGGACGATAAAGCAGCAAACATAATACCTCTTCCTGGCTATATTGATACAGGTACTATTGCAATAACAAAAGACAATGCAAAGTATTTCTATCATGAATAATCAGTTTATAATAAGCAGGCCTGAAAAGGCCTGCTTATTAAATATGTGCGCCCGGATATGACTATCAGCTATAAGTCGTAGTTATGGTAAAAGTTAGTGCAGGTTATTTAGCGTATCATTCTATGATTTAAATCGAATAAGATGAAATATTTAAAATATTAGCCTAAAATATATTAAATGGCTTTTAATAAAATAAAAAAATTTGAAAGAGTTTACAATGAGTGAAAAATTATTGGAAGCAGTAAATATATCAAAATCTTTTTTTTCAAATAAAGTGCTTGATGATATAAATTTTAATATCGGCTATGGTGAAGTATTGGGACTCGTTGGAGAAAATGGTGCAGGCAAGAGCACTCTTGTAAAAATACTGACAGGTGTCCATAATCCCGATAACGGCTATATAATGATAGAAGGCTCAAAAGTAAATATTAAAAATATTGGTATTGCCAAGAATCAGGGCATAAATATAGGATTTCAGGAACTTAGCCTTACTAACAATTTAAGTGTTGCTGAAAATATATTTATTGGGAAGATACCCTCAAATCATATAGGTTTTGTCAAAACGAAACAATTATATGATATGGCTGATGACCTTATAAAAAAATTTAAGGTTGGTATACAAGCAAAGGATAAAGTAGAAAAGCTGTCTATAGGAAATAAGCAGATAGTAGAAATTTTAAAGTCAATATCATCTAACCCAAAATTATTGATCCTGGATGAGCCAACATCTTCTCTTGAAGAATTAGAAGTGGAAAATTTATTCAAACTGATACTTGAGCTGAAAAAAAACAACTACTCTATCATATATATATCACATAACCTGGACGAAATCTTCAGAATAACAGACAGAATACTTGTATTGAGGGATGGTAAAAATATAGGTATTTTTAACAGGGAAGAAATAGATAAAAAAGGCCTGATAAATAAAATTATAAATAAAGAAATCAAAGAATTTTTTGCAAGTGAAGATAAAAAAGCCAAGTCTTTAGAAGTATTGCTTGATGTGAATAATTTAAGCGACCATGAAAATTTTAAAAACGTATCTTTTCAATTAAATAAAGGAGAAATACTTGGTTTTGCAGGCCTTGTGGGTTCAGGAAAAGTCGAAGTTTGTAAGACTATTTTTGGCCTGTCAAAAAAATATTCCGGTGATATATTCCTGAAAGGGAAAAAAATATTTTTCAAATCGCCGGTTGTTGCCAGACGTAAAAAAATATCTTTTATATCTGAAGATAGAAAAGTATCCGGCTTATTTTTAAGAGACTCGGTAAGCAATAATATGATAAGCGAAATATTAAAAGCTGTGTCGGTAGCAAACTTTTTAAGTAATTTTAAAGTTAGCGTAATCGCAAAGAAATTTATTGATTTGTTGAAAATAAAAATAGCTAAAACGACCCAGAATGTAATGTTTTTAAGTGGTGGAAATCAGCAAAAAATAATGGTTTCAAAATGTCTTGCTTCAAAACCCGAAATGATTATAGCAGTTGACCCGACAAGAGGTATAGATATCGGGTCAAAAGCAGACATTCATGAAATCCTGAAAGAACAGGCAAAAAAGGGCGTTGGAATTATTCTGATTTCATCGGAACTTGATGAAGTGATACACATGAGTGACAGAATTCTCATATTTGTAAACGGGGAAATAATTGAAAATATCAATAGTGAGGATTTTGATAGCCAGAAAATTTCTCTGGCTATTAATAAAGGAAAGGATGAAAAGGAGAACAGTAAATGAATATTAGAAACACACGTCATGACTCCCAATTATTTGAAAAAAATAATTTATTAAAAAACAGGATTATTAGCGGTATTTCTGGGTTTAACGAGCTGCCTTTACTCATTGTAAACATTGTCATTATTGTTGCATTAATTTTTTTGTCCCCTAATTTTTTAAATCCACAAAACCTTATAGCTGTTCTTATGGGTGCTTCTTTTGACTCAATAGTAGCAATAGGTATGACTTTATTGCTCATATCCGGAGGCTTTGACCTGTCAGTGGGTTCGATAGTGGGGTTCGGGGGCGTCATGGCAGGAAAAATGCTGGTTCTTGGGCAAAGTGTACCCGTATCAATTATTATCGGACTACTTTCCGGAGCCTTTATTGGATTTCTTAATGGCTTTATTGTTACAAAAATAAAGGTAAATCCTTTAATAACAACACTGGCAATGATGCAAATAGTCAGGGGAATCATTTATATAATTACTAAAGCCCTGGGCATTCCTCTATTACCGGATAATTTTAGCATTATTGCACAAAAACAATTTTATGGCATACAGACGCCGGTATTTGTGATGATAGTCCTGGTTGTGCTTGCAGAAGTATTTTACAGGAAGTCAATTTTCTTTAAGCAATTTTATTTTATTGGCGGCAATGAAGAATCGGCAAGACTTTCAGGTATAAAAGTCGATAAACTTAAATGGCTGACTTATATTATTTCAGGCACGCTTGCTTCACTTGCAGGAATATTAATGGCTTCAAGGATGGGCGGCGCACAGTCTGCCGCAGGTACAGGAATGGAATTAAGGGTCATTACGGCATGTGTAATTGGCGGATGTTCATTATCTGGAGGCCAGGGTACAATATTTGGTTCCTTTTTGGGAGTACTTCTAATGGCGCTTATTGTAAATGCCTTTAATTTACTTGGAGTTTCTGTTTACTGGCAGCAGACTGCAACAGGCTTGATTCTGCTTAGCGCTGTTTTAGTTGATGTATTGAGAAGAAGAAAAATGCAATAATTTTTTTCTTATGCTGTTTACCCAATAAATAAATATAAAAAAAATTAATCCTATTTTCTTAAAAAGTATTTTTAAGGAGCATGATACATGAAAGCTTTAGTAGTGGGCGGAAGCTCCTTTATTGGAGAAGAATTAATAAAGGAGCTTTTAAAGAGCAAGCAGGATTTTATAGTTACGTATAATAAAAGTATTATAAATGACAAAGATAAAAATATTAAAATAATAAAAATAGATATAACTGATAAAAGCAGTTTAGATAAATTATATAAATATGATTTTGATACAGTATTTCACCTGGCTTCACTCCCTGGAGATACAGGCAACCCAGAGCAGATGGTAAATGTAAATATAACAGGGTTACAAAATATGCTCGAACTTGCTTTGAAAAAGAATGTTAAAAAATTTATACTTACAAGCAGCATATCTGCTGTTGGCTGGTATCCGCCAACAAAAAAATTTGAAAAACCGCTATATCTCCCTGTCGATGAGATACATCCGTGCAGGCCTGTTGATATGTATACAGCTACCAAAAGAATGCAGGAAATACTTGCCATTGCTTATTACCATCAATACAAACTTCCTGTTTCAGTATTAAGGCTTACTTTAGTAGTCGGTCCTGCAGGAAGGGGCGGAGGAGAATTTTGGAAAGAATTTGCCTTGAGTTTGAAAGAAGGCAAGGAAATCCAGTTACCGGTTTATTCGGAAAAAGAGGTGCTGCATTTTGTTGACATAAGAGATGTTGCAAATATGCATATAAAAGCAGCAGAAAGTGAAAAAGCTGACGGAGAAATATTTAACTGTTGTGCCAGGGATCCTTTTTCAGGAGAAGATTTTAAAAAAATTATAAAAAAAATGTATCCCGAAATGAAAATATCACTGGGTTTTCCCTGGAGTTTATCGCAGGGTAATGCACTTTATTTTGATATGTCAAAGGCAAAAAAGCTGTTGGATTTTGAACCAGAATATAATCTGAAAGATTCTATATATAATATAGCGCAATGGGTAGAAAAATCTTTTTGATTAAATTTTTTATATTTAACAAAGTCTGAAATATTTTATATGCGACAGTGAATCTGCACTATTAATATATTTTTACAGCTTTATAGAATTATTTAAAAATAAAACAAAGGGACAATAATCCATGAATTCAAAAGAAAGAATAATATGTACAATTAATCATAAACAGCCGGATAAGCTGCCTGTTGATTTCGGTTCAACTCATACAACAGGAATTCATGTATCTAATGTTTACAGGTTAAGGCAATATTACAATTTAGATCTTCCCGGCACACCGGTTAAGGTAGTGGAACCTTATCAGATGCTTGGAGAAATTGCTGATGATTTAAAAGATATTCTAGGCGTTGATGTAGCCATGCTTGAAGGGAAAGGCACATTTTTTGGCTATAAAAAAGAAAACTGGAAAGAATGGCAATTAAATGATGGTACGCCAGTGCTGGTTCCAGGTCTTTTTAATACTCAAAAAAATGATGACGGAAGTATTTACCAGTATGCTGAGGGCGATAAGAATTATCCGCCTTCTTCAAAAATGCCTTCCAAAGGTTTTTTCTTTGATTCCATTATAAGACAGAAAAATCCTATTGAAGATCATTTAAATCCGGAAGATAACCTTGAAGAATGGAATTTAATTTCAAAAGAAGAACTGGACTATTTAAAAATGCGGGCAGATTATTTTTATAATAATACAGGATATGGAATAATGGGTGCGCTTTGTTACTCGGGTTTTGGCGATATAGCTTTTGTGCCAGGTCCAATGTTGAAAGACCCAAAGGGTATAAGGGATATTGAAGAATGGTATATATCATTATTTAAAAGAAAAGATTATATTAAAAAAGTATTTGACGGACAGCTGGAGATAGCACTAGAAAATTATAAAAGAATAAATGAAGCCTTAGGAGATATTATTGATGTGATATTTATTTCAGGAACTGATTTTGGTACTCAGCAGGGCTTATTTATTTCACTTGATACATATAGAGAATTATTCAAGCCATTTTACAAGAAAGTCAATAGATGGATTCATGAAAATACAAAGTGGAAAACATTTATACATTCTTGCGGGTCCGTATATAAATTGATTCCTGATTTAATAGATGATGAATTTGATATACTTAACCCTGTACAGATATCAGCCAGCGACATGGAGCCTGAAAAATTAAAAAATGAATTTGGCAAATACCTGGTTTTCTGGGGCGGAGGGGTAGATACACAAAAAACCTTGCCTTTAAAAGGCCCTTATGAAATTAAGGAAGAGGTTAAAAGATTGATAGAAATTTTTGGAAAAAATGGCGGTTTTGTTTTTAATACTATTCATAATGTGCAGGCAAATGTGCCAATAGAAAACCTTATAGCAATGTTTGAAGTAATAAATGAGTACAGGAAATGAAAATACAATATAAACATTCCAATTAAGGTTGCACAACTTTAAGAGCATGTTTATTTTATTTAAATATATTAACTTATTTGCAGTTAAAGTAGCAATTTGTTTAAATACTTAAAAATATAAATTAATTTTTAGCTATGTTAAAAAACAAGTATATGCTATGCATAGATAACGGCCTCAGCGTAGGAAAAGTTGCACTTATAGATGCTGCCGGAAGCATTGCAGGCATTAAATCTTTCAAAAACCAGATAGCAGATGACGGATGCTTCAGTGAAATAGATATGGAGCAGTTTTATAAAAACACTGCTATTACTATAAAAGAGCTCATAGACGGCACCGCAATAGATCCTTCATTGATAATGTCTGTAGCAAATAGTGGACACGGCGGAGGCATTTACCTTGCAGACGTCAAGGGTTTGCCTGTCAGGAAAGCTATAAGCTCAATGGATTCAAGAGCCGAAAGGTATATTGAGTACTGGAAAAAACAGGGCATTGACAGCTACCAGCTAACTTTTACCAATATGTGGAGCGGACAGGCAATACCTTTGCTTGCATGGCTTAAAGAAAATGAAAAGCAATCTTATCAAAATATATATAAGATACTTTTCTGCAAAGACTGGATAAAATACAGGCTTACAGACAGCTACAGCACAGACTATACGGATGCAAGCAATTCGGGTCTTTTGAATATAAATACAAAAGATTATGATAAAGATTTTTATGGGCTTCATGGAGTAAGTGAGATATCGCAAATGCTTCCCGGCCTTTATAAGAGCTGGGAAATTACAGGCTATGTAACTGAATGCGCCGCCAGGGATACAGGCATTTTAAAAGGTACCCCGGTTATGTGCGGCATTGTGGATTTTGTCGCTTGCTTGATTGGCAGCGGCCTGTATGATGGCAGCGCTTATTCTATAGTCTCCGGTACCTGGGGAATCAATACTGCGCTTAAAAAAGACTTAAACCCGGATCCTCATATAATGTCTACAGTATTGTTTCCAGATAATCTTAACCTGCTTGCAATGGATACAAGCCCCAACTCTGCAGTCAATCTTGAGTGGTTCATAAGCCGTATACTGGAGGAAGCGGGGTTTAAAACAGAAAGGGGGCTTTTTTATAAAAAGATAGATGAGGAGATAAAAAAGATAACCCTTAAAGATAATAATATTTTTTATTTTCCCTTTATATACAGGTCAAAGCTATCAGAAAAAATGCAGGGAGCAGCCATTGGTTTTAATGCTTCAAATAATATATATGATATATTGAACGCAATCTATGAAGGAGTGGTGTTTTCACATCTTTTGCATATAAATAATTTAAAAAAAGGCGGTATAGACCTGAAAAAAGCAGTGATGTCTGGCGGAGCCACAAACAGCAGCCAATGGGTACAGATGTTTGCAGATATTTTAAATATAGAGATTAAAACAACAACATCAAAAGAAGTGGGACTGCTGGGTCTTGCAATAATCCAGGCGATGGGCCTGGGTATTTACAAGAGCTTAAAAGATGCCATTTATAATATGGTAAGGACAAGTGCTGTTTACAGGCCGGATAAAAATAAAACTACTACATATAAGAAAAGATTTAAAAAATTTATAAAAATCAGGCAGCTTCTTGACAGGGAATTCTAAATATATTTATAGCTCAAAAACACTGTAATTTAATTTTTTGCCTCATTAACCCTTTTAAAAATTAAAAAAAAGCTTTAAATTATTAATCTGAATATATGATTTATTAATAGATGTGTAAAAAGAAGGTTATTAGATGGAAGATTTAATTCAAAAGCTGGAAAAACTTAATCCGGGCAAAAAAATCTTATCTGTATATGATGAAGGTTTTAAGAATTTCGGTATGATACATCAGGGCTTTCAAATCGACGCTCTACTGGATTATATTGAACGCAATAACAAAGTTAAGGATGAAATAGTATATGTTGCAGATGATAACAGAATGAGGCAGGAAGTGGCTGGCCAGCTTGACCCGATAATGCTCAGTGTATATGGCGGGTTGGATGTACAGACAGGTGTTTGCTTTGGCAGAAACAATTTATTAAACGGTCTTGAGTTTCATCACGGAAGTGAAGTCTATATAGTCGGCGCTGATATGATAATGATGGTGGGTTTGCAGCAGGACATAAAATGGCCTGAAGGAACCTATGACTCCTCTCTTATAAAATTTTACTATGCCCCCAAAGGTTCTGTTGTGGAGCTTTATGGTGGCTGTATGCATTATGCCGGTGCAAATGTATATCACGAGCAAGGCATAAATGTAATTGTAAGCCTGCTCAAATGGACCAATTCGCCCATTGACTTTGAGGTAGGGAAAAGCGACCGTGACGAGTTAATTATAGGTAAAAACACCTGGTTTATTGCTCATCCGGAATATCTTGCTGCAAGGGAAGCAGGTTGGCATCTTGGAATAACCGGCGAGAATTTTAAATTCAGGACATTCTGATTTTTATTTTATTTATGAACTTATTCAACAGGCAAATCCCAGATATATATTATGAACAGCGACGGGACAAATATAAAAAATATTTCATAAAGTGATGTAGACGAGTTCGGCTTTGTCTGGTCACCGGACGGCAGCAAAATAGCATTTGAATCCATAAGGGACCAAAACTGGCAGATATATGTCATGGATGCAGACGGCAAAAACCAGGTAAATCTGTCTTCAAATGACGAAATGCACAGCAGTCCGGCGTGGTCAAGGACTTAATAAAATTGCTAACCAGCAAGTTTTTGTACAAGTATAATCAGATTAAAATATCGGTATTATCCTTATAAACAATATTTATAATTATATTGACAAGATAAAGTTATTGCTATAGTATTTTGTACTATTGTACTGAATTGAACATATTTTCATCCAAGACAAAAATTTAATGGTTTTAAATTTTTATTTATTTATAAAATTGTACCATATTTTATTTTAAAACTTTTTAAAAAATCCAAATATATCATTAAAAAATCAGTGAATTGGGGTTATGGATTACTTAAAGCATAACCGCATATGTTGAAAAGGATAATAAAATATCGTTTGATATTCTGCTGCTGGCAGTAACTCTTGATCACATAAGGCAAACCAGGAGAAGAACTATTTAGGAGGTGAAATAAGATGGCTTTACTTTTAGGGCTTGATCTGGGTTCAACAAGCATAAAGGCAAATATTTATAATGAAAAAGGCAAGCTGGTTTCGGGAGGCTCCAGGCCTACCGAGCTTTTCCACCCGGACAGCCATCACTCAAACTGGGCTATATGGGAGCCTGACAATATATGGAAGGCTGTAACAAACGCCATATCTGAAGCAATGAGCAAGGTTTCTTCAAAAGAGGAAGTTAAAGCAATTTCAGTTACCGGTTTTGGAATGGACGGGGTCCCTGTAGATAAAAGCGGTAAATGGCTTTACCCTTTTATTTCATGGCACTGCCCACGCACTGAAGAGCAGTGCAACAGGTGGAGCAGCTCAGTCGGCCCTGAAAATATTTTCATGATAAGTGGAAAGCAGGTCATGCCCATAGACACTGTTTACCGCATTTTATGGGTAAAGGAAAATTACCCTGAAATAATTGAAAACACGTATAAATGGCTTCTAATAGAAGATTATATAAACTTTTTATTATGCGGAGCAGTGGCCACGGATTATTCCATGGCATCATGCACCTCCCTTTTTGACCAGAAAAACAGGAAATGGTCTGCCGAGCTTCTTGAAAGGGCTGAAATAGACATTTCAATATTGCCCGGACCTCTTCCTTCAGGAACTGTTCTTGGCAATGTCTCTGCAGAAGCAAGCCGGCAGACAGCATTGCCGCAGTCTGCAAAGGTAGTTCTTGGGGGCCATGATTATCACTGCGCAGCCCTTGCAGTCGGAGCATTTGTGCCAGAGACTGTAATGAGCATAAACGGTACATGGGAAATGATACTGCAGTCCTCAATAATGCCAAAACTTGAAAACACAGTTTTTAAAAATGGCATAAATGTTGAAAGCCATGTAGCTAAAAACATGTATGATATTGTTGCCTACTCTGTTTCAGGCCTTATGTATGACTGGCTTAGAAATACATTATGCTATGAAGAAAAAATAGAGGCAGGCAAAAACAATACATCTGACTGGGCGGTAATAAAGAAAAAAGCTGCATCTGCGCCGCCTGGCTCCAATGGTTTATTTTTTGCGCCATATTTCTCGGGTGCTGGTTCGCCGCATGTGGATAACAGGGCAACAGGAGCTTTTATTGGCCTTTCAGCCTCAACTGATAAAAGCTGCATAATACGCTCAGTTATAGAAGCCCTTAATTATCAGTTCAGGGATATGCTTGAAGCATTTGAGGAAGCCTCGGGCATGGAGGCGGGAAAGATTGTTGCAACAGGAGGAGCTGCCCAGAATGAAGTATGGACCCAGAACAAAGCGGATATAACAGGTACGACAATAGAGGTGCCTGCTATTGAGGAGGCAACGCCGCTTGGAGCGGCAATAATATCCGGCATTGGCGTGGGGGTTTACAAAAACGAAGCCGAGGCTCATGCAAGCACTTATAGCGTGAGCGGGACATATGAGCCCAACTTAAAAAATAAGGATTTATATGATGAATATTACCCCGTTTATAAAAGCCTTTATCCGGATTTGAAAAGCATTAACAACAGTATTTATGAAAAATTCAGGAAATAAAAACAAAATTAAGGAGATAAGTTAAAATCATGGGTACAAAAGAGCTATCAGGAGAGGAAAGATTATTGAGGACTTTGCAGCTAAAACAGGCTGACAGAGTTCCGCATTTTGAGTGGTATATTGACAAAAAAGTAATTAATGCCATTTCACCCGGGAAAAGTTATGAAGAATTCTGTTATCTGGCAGACAATGATGCAATATGTGTGGACTGCAATTATGATAAAAAATTTATTGAAGGCGGCCTTATACAGGATGAATGGGGCATGATAAAAAAGGATACTGGTGAGGCCCATACTTATCCTGTGGACGGGCCGATAAGGACAATGAAAGATATGGAAAACTATACCCCTCCTGACCCCCACAAACCTGGAAGATATGAATCCATTGAAAAGGCGGTAAAGAAGCATGAAGGTAAAAAAGCAATAGTTCTTCATTTAAATGATGTATTTTCAATACCAAGCCGTATGATGCCTTTTGAGACTTTTCTTATAAAGGCATTTGAGGAGCCCGAAGTAGTAAAAGCCCTCATAAAGATGAGCGTTGATGTTAATCTGCAGCTTGCAGAAGAGGCGGTAAAAAGGGGAATAAAAATAATATATACAGGTGATGACTATGCATATAACTCAGGCCCGATAATATCACCTTCTATTTTCAGGGATATCTTTTATCCGGAACTTAAGCGTGTGGTAAAAGGTTATAAGGAACTTGGGCTATATGTAATAAAGCATACAGACGGAAACATAATGCCCATACTTGACATGGTAATTGACAGCGGCTTTGATTGTCTTGACCCAATAGATCCTATTGCAGGTATGAATTTAAAACAGATGAAAAAAGACTACGGAGACAGGATTTGCCTGAAAGGCAACGTGGATTGTGCGGATACCCTTTCTTTTAAAAGCAGGGAAGAAACAATTGAAGAGACAAAAAGATGCCTTGATGATGCAATGGCTGGCGGAGGCTATATACTTTCTTCAAGCAACAGCATACATTCTGCAGTCAAGCCTGAAAATTATCTTGCAATGGTTGAAACAGTGAAGAAATTTGGAGTCTATTAAACAATATCAGAAAAATTTTAATTAATTGAACGTATTTTAGAAAGGAAATAAAAACATCATGTATGAAAAAGAAAAAGAGGAAATACTGCATGCAGCCCTTGCTCTTAAGGAGTACCGGCTTATTGCCCTGTCAGGAGGCAATGTCAGCATACGCACAGATAAGGGACATGTCCTTGTAACCCCGTCAGGCATGATTTATGATAGCATGGTGCCATCTGATATAGTGGTTCTTGATATTGACGGAAATATTATTGAAGGGACAAGAAAGGTTTCAGTAGATACTGAGGCAATACTGTATATTTTGAAAAAGCTACCCGAGGTAAATTCGGTCATACACACCCATCAGGTATATGCTTCAGCTGTGGGCCTTGTAATGGACGTCCTTCCGGCAGCAGTAACGACACTTCCCAATGCATGCCTTGGCCCTATAAATGTTGCACCTTTCAGCTCTGCTGCAAGCCTTGAAATGGGGATTATGGCAGTCGATTACCTGAATAATAAAAGGGCTGTAATACTTAAAAATCATGGGGTAATAACAGTGGGCTCAACTCTTAAAGAAGCCCTTTACTCTGCTGTATATCTTGAAGATGCGGCAAAGACATATATTATGGCCAGGATTCTTGGCAATCCCGTGCTTTTAACGGAAGAACAGGTCAAGGAGGCAGTTGGCAAATTCAAACCGGGAACATATGGGCAGAGCTGATTTATAACAGTCAAAAAAACCTGACATTAGAATAATAAATATATAGGGTTTTTTTAATTTTTATTTGTAAAGAAGATAAAGAGCAATGACGGTCAACAAAAGAAGAAATCTTTCAATCGGACTTTATGAAAAAGCTCTGCCGGGCTCTATGAGCTGGCAAGAGCGTCTTATTTGCGCAAAAGACGCAGGCTATAATTTCATGGAGATTTCAATAGATGAAACGGATGAGCGAATCAGCAGGCTTAAATGGAGCAATGATGAAAAAATAAAATTGAGAAACCTTTCTGAAAAGATAGGTCTGCCTTTTATTACTATGTGCCTCAGCGGAAACAGGCGTTTTCCCATTGGAAGCGCATATTCAGACATTCGAAGAAAAGGCGTAGAGATGATTATCGATGCGATAAGCTTTGCATCAAAAGTTGGAATAAGAATAGTACAGCTGGCAGGCTATGATGTAATTTCTGGCGAAAAAAGCACTGCTGATTCAAGCCAAATGTTTGCTTCAAACCTTAAGCATTGTGTAAAATATGCTTCTGCTGCAGGCGTAATGCTTGCAATTGAAAACGTGGATTGTGATTTTGGAGATTCACTTGATAAACTTATGGTATATGTAAATGACATATCTTCGCCATGGCTTCAGCTCTATCCGGATTTTGGTAATTTGACAGCAATGGGGCAGGACGCCAATAGTGAACTTTTAGCATACTGCTCACATATAACAGCAATACATGTTAAAGACACCAGGGAAAAGGTGGTCAGAAATGTTGCATATGGCGAAGGAATCGTGGACTTTATTGGAGCATTTGAAATTCTTAAAAAAGGCGGTTTTAACGGCCCGTTTCTTCTAGAAATGTGGGCTGATAAAAATAAGGATAATTTTGAAATAATAAAGTCTTCAAGGCTTTGGGTGCTGCAAAGACTTGAAAAGGTATACTTCAGGCGATGAAATAAAAGTCTTAATATTTTAGAAAAGTGTAAACGAAAAAGAGATAAGCAAAATGGCATCAGAAAGTAAAAGAAGAATACTTGACTCGATTAAGTTCAAAACAGTGGACCGTGTGCCAATTACATTCAGGGCAACAGAAAAAGCCACGATGAAGCTTATGAAATATTTTGGAATAAATAATCCTGCTGATTTTATAGGAAACAGGAAAGAGCTTGTAAAAAGGCTTGGCGCAGACATCTGGTCATCAGGCGCAAGGCTTGATAAATTTTCAGTTTTTCTTCCTGAATATAAAGGACCTGCAGCCAGAGAACCTTATATTGAAGACGACCAGTATTATTATACTATAGGAGTAAACACGGTAAAATCTGAAGTATCGCCTTTTTATGGAGTTAACCCTCCTCTTGCTGAAATAGACAATGCCGAAGAACTGCATGCGGGGTTTTTAACCTCAAAACTTGATTTTTACGATTTCAGCAAAATGATAAACAGATACGCTGATGAGAGGATAAGCTATGAGAAAATCAAGGACGACCAGGACTCTATAATTTCAATAGGCAACCTTACAACAATATTTATGATATGCACTTTCTTAAGAGGAACTGAAAATTTCCTGATAGACCTTGTTGCCAATAAAAAACTTGCAGAAAAAATTATTGCTGAAGTGTCAGACTTCTGCCTTGAATATGCTGAGAGGGAACTTGGCGCTTTTGCAGACAAGGCGCAGTATTACGGCACATGGGATGATGTTGCCGGCCAGGACGGGATACTGTTTTCTCCTGAACTTTTCAAAAAATATTTTGTTCCTGTTTACAAAAAACTTATTGAAAAAGTGCAAAAGCATAACCTTATATTCGGATGGCATGTATGTGGAAGCGTTCATGAATTTATGCCATATATGATCGATGCAGGCATTGATGTTTTTGATGTTGTCCAGACTTCTGCAAGAAATATGGATCTTGAAACCATATATAAATTATACGGAAGAAATGTATGCATACACGGCGGAGTCGATGTACAGAAGGTTCTTCTGAATAAAAAACCTTCAGAAATAAAAGCTGAGGTGGCCAAAATAAAAGATTTGTGGGGTACAAGAGGAGGAGTGATAATAGCCCCTTCCCATATGATTCTTCCTGAAACTCCTGTTGAAAATATCCTGGCTGTTTATGGGCAAGACGTTTAATTAAAAAAGTTCGGTATTTAAAAAATAATAAAATTTTTAAAAAAATTATCATCAGATAAAAACAACTGGAGAAGCAAAAAATGGATTATGACCAAAACCTATACCTTACATTTCTTGAAAAGATGTACCTTATACGCCGCTTTGAGCAAAAGGTATATGAATTTGCAGAGCGCGGCCTTGTCTTTGGCTCAACGCATCTTGAAGTGGGCGAAGAGGCAACAGCAGTGGGCACACTTTTAAACATAAAAAGAAGCGACTATATGATAGCAACACATCGCGGCCACGGCCAGGAGCTTCTAAAGGGAACAGATGTAAATGCCATGATGGCAGAGATGATAGGAAAAGCTACAGGCATATGCGGGGGCCGTGTGGGCTCCATGCATGTAACAGATGCCTCAGTTAATAACCTTGGCGCCCAGGGAATAATAGGGGCCTCCTTTCCCATATCGGTTGGAGTGGGCCTTGCCCTTAACCTTCTTGGCCAAAAAGACAAAATACTAATAAGCTTTTTTGGAGACGGGGCCACAAACCAGGGAAACTTCTATGAGAGCCTGAACATGGCAGACATATGGAAAGTGCCCGTGTTTTTTGTATGCGTTAACAACCTCTACGGCATGGGAACAGCCTACTGCAGCACATGCAACATAGAGATATACAAAAAGGCCACATTTTTTAACATAAAGTCAGATTACTGTGACGGAAACGATGTGGCTGCCGTATACAATAAGTCAAAAGAGATAATAGATTATGTAAGAACAAAAAGGCTTCCAGCACTTCTTGAGCTAAAGACATACAGAACAATAGGCCACTCCGCCTTTGACAAGCACCCCTACCGTACAAAAGAGGAGATAGAGGACTGGAAGAAAAAAGACCCCATAAAAAGAACAGAGGACATTCTTTTAAAAAACGGCACGCCAAAAGAGAAAATAGATAAGCTCAAAAAAAGAATAGACACAACAGTAGATGATGCTGCAGCCTTTGCTGCGCAAAGTCCCTATCCAGTATATGATGACTCGCTTGAGCAGTAAAACTTAAATTTTGAAAGGATATTATGAGAGAGATAACATATTCAGAAGCGCTAAGAGAAGCCATACGCTCGGCAATGGCAAAAGACGATAAAGTCATAATGATAGGAGAAGAGATAGGCCAGGGCTACGCGGGAGTATTTGGCGTATCAAAGGGCCTATATGATGAGTTTGGCCCAAAAAGAATAATTGATACCCCAATTGCTGAAAACTCCATAATGGGAGCTGCCATAGGGGCGTCGCTGCTTGGATTTAAGCCAATAGTTGAGGTAATGTTTGCAGACTTTATAGCTGTGTGCTTTGACGGCATTCTTAACCAGGCTGCCAAGGTGCGCTTTATGTCAAATGGCCAGTACAGCCTAAACCTTGTAGTGCGCCTTCCCGGAGGCGAGGGCTCAGGAACAGGGCCGCATCACAGCCAGTGCCTTGAGTCTCTCTTTATGGCAATACCAGGACTAAAGATTGCAAACCCGTCAAACCCATACGATGCCAAAGGCCTTATGTCCTCAGCCATATATGCAAATGATCCCGTGCTCTTTTTTGAGCATAAAAAGCTATACAAGACAAAGGGAGATGTTCCCCAGGAGGACTATGCAATACCTTTCGGAAAGGCAGGCATAGCAAGGGCCGGAAAAGACATAACAATAGTTGCCCACTCATACATGGTATCTGTTGCCCTGGCTGCAGCAGATGAGCTTTATGAAAAGCACAATATAGATGCAGAGGTAATAGACCCTAAAACCCTTGTGCCCCTTGATATGCAGACAATTGCAGAATCTGTAAAAAAGACATCAAGGCTTGCAGTAGTTGAGGAGACATACCTTCGGGCAGGAGTAGGCTCTGAAATAGGCTCTATAGTATCGGAAAGATATATGGACTGGCTTGACTGCCCCATAAAAAAGATAGCATCAAGAAATGTGCCCATACCAATGCCGGCATCCCTTGTCGGTGAGGTAATACCTGATAAAAAAAGAGTGGTAAAAGAGATAAGGGAGATGTTTTAAGAAATAATTGAGCATAATGACCGGAACAGTTTAATATATATTAAGTGTTGCAGTATATTAATCATATATTAATTTTTAATAATTAAATAAATGATAAGCTTGAAAGCAAATTAATAATAAAATGACAGGATTAAGGAAAACACTTGGACAGAAAAAATATAATATTTAAAATACTGGAATATTATTATATTCATGATATGACACAGTCTGAAATAGCTTCCAAGCTGGATATAACACGTGTTGCAGTTTCAAGATATATTTCC
>JAFGMJ010000241.1 GCA_016927635.1 Actinomycetota bacterium | reverse complement strand
GACGGGTTTTATGCTGCATGGGAAAGCGACAGAACCGGTGCCGAGGCTTATATTATTGCAGATGAAGAGTATTTTACAATAACTGAACTGGTAAAAAGAATAGCGGCTTCGCTGGGAAATGAGATAAAATTCATTCATCTGCCTTTTTTGCCGCTTTATTTACTGGCATGCATTATTGAATTTATTTATAAACCATTCAAAAAAACCCCTCCTCTTTTCAGGAGAAGGGTAGACTGGTACAGGCAGAACAGGGCTTTCAGGATAGACAAAGCAAAAAAAGAATTGAATTATGTTCCAAAAGTCGGCATCGATGAGGGATTGAAAAGAACTGCGGAATGGTATAAAAAGAATAATTATTTATAAAACATCTATAAAGCAGCTGTAGTAAATAAATTTTGCCGTTTGCCTTATTTGATTATAAGCTGGTTGTCGGCTGAAATAGTGGTATACCGGCATAACTTTATTTCAAAACTGATGAGATTATCATAAGTAAAATATTTCATGGAGGCAGAATATTCATGTGCGGGATTTGCGGTTTTAACTGGAACGATGAGACGCTTATAAAAAAAATGACCACTCTTATTAATCACAGAGGTCCTGATTCCAACGGAGTGAAGACTTTTGGGGATTTTTCAATAGGCAATGCAAGACTGAGCATTCTTGATCTTTCTATAAAAGGCAATCAGCCAATGGCTTCAAGAAATGGCAACCTCTGGATAGTATACAACGGTGAAGTTTACAATTTCCCCCAGATAAAAGAGGAGCTTATTAAAAAAGGGCACAAATTTGAAAGCCATACTGACACGGAAGTAGTCCTAAAAAGTTATCAGGAATATGGCACAGGATGCCTTCAAAAATTCAATGGAATGTTTGCCATAGCTATCTGGGATGAAGAAAAAAAAGAACTTTTCATGGCAAGGGACAGGATAGGCATTAAACCATTATACTACTATTTAAAAGACGGAAAATTTATATTTGCTTCTGAAATAAAAAGCATCCTTGAGGCTGGCTGCGTTAAAAGAGAGATAAACTTTCAGTCAATGTATTATTATCTTGGTTATGAATTTGTGCCTGCACCGGATACTATGTTTAAAAATATTTTTAAATTAAGGCAAGGACATTACGCAATTTATAAAAATAGCTCGTTAAATATAGAAAAATACTGGGATTTAAAATTTACTGATGAGATAAAAGATGAAGAAGAAGCTGCTGATAGGATCTATGCTGCAATTGAAAAATCTGTGAAAAGAAGGCTGATAAGCGATGTGCCTCTCGGTGTTTTTCTTTCAGGCGGCCTTGACTCAAGCACTGTCACAGGCTTTGTATCAAAGCTATACCCTGATAAGGTCCGGACCTTTACAATAGGATATGACGATAAGACATTTTCAGAGCTTCATTATGCAAAAACAGTTTCAGATTATTTTGGCACACAACCGAATATTCTCATGATAGACCCTATTTCGCCTGAGGATATTGAAAAAAGCCTTTATTATCTTGACGAGCCCATGACGGACCTGTCAACAATACCCTTTTACCTTATATGCCAGAAAGCCAGGCAGCAGGTTAAGGTCTGCCTTAGCGGAGAAGGCGGAGATGAGATGTTTTTGGGTTATGACAGATTAAAAGCAGCAAAACTGAACAAATATTACAGGATGTTGCCTTCTGTTTTGAGGCGTAAAATAATATCGCCACTGATTCTTAAGCTTCCTGACCAGCCCCAGAAAAAAGGTGCGATAAATATGCTTAAAAGATTTATTGAGGGCACCCTTTATCCTGAAGACGCAGGGGCTATGAGATGGCAGTATTTTCTTAATCCTTTGATTGAAAAAAATATATTCGACAATGGGGTAAGGCAGAATATATCTTTTAACCCGTTTGAACCAATATATTATTTTTCAAAAAACTGTAATTCTTCCCTGCAGGCAGACAGGGACATATATGTAGATATAAAACTGACAATGGCCGACAGCGTGCTGATGAAAGTCGATAAAATGAGTATGGCCACCTCACTTGAGGTCAGGGTGCCTTTCCTTGACCATGAAATTGCAGAACTTTGCGCTTCAATACCTGCAGAAATAAAAATGAAAAAAACAACCACAAAATATATACTTAGAAAAACTCTTAAAAAATATGACTTCCTGCCTGAAAGCATAATTTATCGCGGCAAGCAGGGTTACAGCATTCCTGTGAAAAACTGGCTCAGGGGTGAATTAAAAGGATATATGACAGATCTTTTTAAAAGCTCGCCTGTTATAAAAGAAAATTTCAACAACTCCTACCTTGACCTTTTAATCGAGGAACATTCGTCATTAAAGCATAATCATAATCATATTTTATGGGCGCTTATAAACCTGGGGCTATGGTATAAAAAGTTTTTTTAAACATCTATCTCCTGGTAATAAGCCCAAAAATGCCTCTTATTATTTCGCGGCCTACCTGCCTTCCAATTGAACTTGCTGCAGATTTAGCCATCCTGCTTATTGCTGAGTCAGTGGTTTTTCTAGTGGTTGTTTTCACCCCGTAATCATACCGGCTCTTGCCTGAGCTTTTTTTTGTTGCGCCATACTCGTATTCCTGCTGCTGGATTGAAGCAATCTTTTTTTGAAGTATTTCATATGCTGACTCTCTGTCAAATGTTGCCCCATATTTATTTTTAAGAATTGAATTATCAATAATTGACTGCCTCTCTTGAGCCGTAATAGTGCCAAGACGGCTTGCCGGCGGAAGTACAAAGGCCCTCTCCACAATCTGGGGCCTGCCGTCTTCATCAAGAAATGACACAAGGGCTTCCCCCGTCTTCAACTCTGTTATGGTCCTGAAAACATCGATTCGAGGATTTGGCCTGAAAGTCTCGGCTGCTGTCCTGACAACATTCTGTTCCCTTGGCGTAAATGCGCGCAATGCATGCTGAACCCTGTTTCCAAGCTGGGCTAGTACTTTATCCGGCAGATCAGTGGGGCTGTGTGTTACAAAATATACGCCAACACCTTTTGAGCGAACAAGTCTTACAACTTGTTCAATTTTATCCAGTAGAACCTTAGGAGCATCACTGAATAAAAGATGGGCCTCGTCAAAGAAAAAAACTACTTTTGGCATGGGCCTGTCACCAACTTCGGGAAGTTCTTCAAAAAGTTCAGAAAGCAGCCATAACAAAAAAGTGGCGTAAAGCGCAGGAGCGTGGAAAAGCTGTTCTGAAGCCAGTATATTGATATTTCCCATGCCGTTTTTATCGGTTTTTAAAAAATCATTTATATCAAGCGCAGGTTCTGCAAAAAAATTATCCCCACCCTGCTCCTGTAATGCCAGCAGCCCGCGCTGTATTGCGCCTATGGATTGCTTGGAAACATTGCCGTAGTCCACGGTATATTCTGATGAGTGGTCCCCGACATATTTTAGCATATGTCTTAAGTCCTTGAGATCTATAAGCAGCATGCCTGAATCATCTGCGACTTTAAAAACAATATTTAAAACACCGCTCTGCGTATCATTTAGGCCAAGCAGTCTTGAAAGAAGCAGCGGGCCCATTTCTGAAACTGTGGTTCGCACCGGGTGGCCAAGGCTGCCAAAAACATCCCACAAAACGACAGGGAAATCCCTGTACCTAAAATCTTTAAGGCCGAGATCCTTTATTCTCTTTTCAATTTTAGCATTGCCGCCGCCTGCAGCAAAAATACTTGCAACATCGCCTTTGATATCAGACAGAAATACTGGCACGCCTGCAAGGCTGAATGCCTCAGCAAGCACTTTGAGAGATATTGTCTTGCCCGTGCCTGTAGCACCCGTGATTAAGCCATGGCGGTTTGCCATTTTAAGCAGTAAAAATATTTCCTCACTGCTTTTTGCAAATAGTATTTTTTTTATATCATCCATAAACAGGTTTTCCTTTCTATTCTTTTCTTTGGTAAAGATTAAGGCATGGAAAGGGTATTTCAACACCTTCGCTGTCAAATTTATCCTTGATTCTTTTTCTCATCTGCCTTTCAATGGTCCACTGATTTGGGGGTTTGACCTTGCAGACTATTTTAAATATAACGGCTGAGTCGGCAAGCTCGCTTACGCCTCCATCTCCAAGCACTTCGGGTTTTTCAAGTATGAGATTTTTATAGCGTCTGTCCTGCATCAATTCACTAAAGACTTCATTTAAAATTTTCACAACCCGGTCAGTGTTTTCGCTGTAATGAACCCCTATATCAACTACAGCTCTTGCCCACTCCTGGGTGCTGTTGCTTAAAATCCTGATTTCAGAGTTTGGAATAAAATGCAATACTCCTTCTAAATCGCGGATTACTGTAGTCCTTAAGCTAAACCTTTCAACGACGCCTGTAACATTTTCAACGGTGACTATATCATTTACCTGGTACCACTGTTCAAAAAGTATAAATGAGCCGTTTATCAAATCTTTTATAAGGCTTTGAGCTCCAAGACCGATTATGATTCCTAAAACTCCAGCTCCGGTGATAATTGGAAGAATGCTTATGCCGAGCTGGTCGGCTATAACCAGAGCGCCAATAAATACACTTAAAACAATAATTAGATTTGAAAGAACGCTGTTAAAAGTAAAGGTTTTTTTGCGGACTTCAGTTTTTTCCTCACCTATTTTTTGTTCAATTAATTTTCTTATCCTTTTTGAAATCACTCTTATCACAATAGCTATAATTACAACAACAGCTATCACGATTAAAATATTTATCCAGTTTGATTTAAGATTTGCAATTATAGTCTGCGAGTCAATATTTATCCCTGAAAGATCTTCTGTCATTTAAAGCCTCCCAAAAAAATAACAAGCTTTCTTAAAATCATTTTAACAAATATTGCCGCATTATTCACAAATACATTAAAAAAAATTTTATATATGTTGACGGGTTTTTGAAAAAACCAGAAAAGTCTGGTAAGGTAACTCCTGGAAATAAAATATTTTTGGTAAAAAAGCAGGGAGAAATATAAATGGCAGGTATAGCAGGCATAGTTTACAGAAAAAATAAAAATGAAAAATCTTTAAAATTAAAAGCAGGTTTTTATAAAAAGCAGGTTAAGTCTATGCTTGATACTATTTCACACAGAGGCATCAGGCAAAAATCAACAATGTTTATGGAAAATGCTGGTCTTGGCGCTGCCACCGGATTTATATCAAACTATGGCGAAGCTAATATTTCCCAGAACAATTTAAAAAATAATGAATGTCGTAATCATAAGGAAGATAAGGTATGCAGGCTGCTCCTTGACGGTAAAATATATAATTCTGACAAACTTTATTTACAATACGGACAAAATTTTAAACAAAGTAAAAGCCAGTTGCATAAATTAAAAGAGCTTATTGGCTGTTTCAACACTGACATATTAAAAAAAATGGACGGCCAGTTTGCAATGTTTTACAGTGACATAGATAAAAATATTTATCTTGCAAGAGATTTCCTTGGAAGAAAACCCCTTTATTTTGGCCATATAAAAGGCAGCGATGTTCTTTATTTTGCTTCCGAAGTTAAGGCAATATCAAAATTCTGCAGCAATTTTTCTGCACTTGCCCCCGGCCATTTTATTAAAAACACCGGCAGTCCTGTAATGTTTAGAAAACTTGACCAAAATAAATATGAAAATGATTTTTCAGAAGAGACTTACAAAAAAGCATCTTTTGATAAAAATGATGACGCTGTTATTATTGCGGAAAAAATTGAAAATCTGCTTTTACGTGCCATAGAAAAAAGAATACCTTCTGAATCGCCGGATATAAAAATAGGTTCATGGCTAAGCGGCGGACTGGATTCAAGCATAATCGCGGCATTGCTGAAACATTTCAGCAAAAATGTTTATACTTTTGCAGTTGGTTTTAGAGGTTCAAAGGATCTTGAAGCTGCAAGAGTGGTTGCCAAATATCTGGGCACTGAACATACTGAATACATCCTGGATGAAGATGATTTGTTTAAAAGGGTACCTTACACAGTTTTTACGCTTGAATCCTTTGATGCTCCTCTTGTAAGAAGCACGCTTGGCAATATTATAGTCTCCAAAATGTCTGCAGGCACAGACATTGTTTTCAGTGGAGAAGGAGGGGATGAGATATTTGCAGGATATAATTATTTCCTCAACTTCAGCTCAAACAGACAGATTCAATCAGGGCTTATTAGCGCAATCAACAGCCTTCACAACACTGCATTGCAGAGAGTTGACAGGTCGTCAAACCGTTATGGCGTAAATGTAAAATTACCCATGCTTGATGAGGAATTGATAGATTTTGTACTCAGTATCCCGCCAAAATACAAGCTGGATTATGAAAACGGGCTGACAAAATGTATTTTAAGGACTCTTGCAGAGAAATATCTTCCGCAGGATATAGTATACAGGCCAAAAGACAAATTCTGGGAAGGCTCGGGTATAAATAACACAATTGAAAACAAAATAGAACAGGTAATTTCAGACATTGAATATGAAAAAGAAAAAGTCCTTGAAAACGGTTTTATGCTCAGAAGTAAAGAAGAGCTTTATTATTATAAAATCTTTAAAAATTTCTATCCTGAAGTGGAATTTAAGAAGTTTTTATCATTTACACAAAATTTTAACTGACAAAAACCGTAATTTAATTTAAAAAAGCTTTCATTTTTTTTTGATTCCGTAAAGAAAGCCCCCTTTCAGTG
>JAFGMJ010000025.1 GCA_016927635.1 Actinomycetota bacterium | reverse complement strand
ATTGCATTTTATCATATATTGTGGTAAATTACGGATTTGCGATTTTCAAGGTTTAAATCATTAAGGAGGCCCGAAATTTACGCGGTAATTACAAGTGGCGGAAAACAATATAAAATAGAAGAAGATAAAAATATAGTTGTTGAAAAAATCGAAGGAAAAGAAGGCGATAAGATTACGCTTTCTAATGTTAATCTTTACAGTGACGGCCAAAAGGTCAAAATTGGCGAGCCAGTTCTTGATAAGGTCACAGTTGAAGCAACTATTAAAAAACAGTTTAAAGGCGATAAGGTAATAGCTTTTAAACAGAAGGCAAAAAAAAGGTACAGAAGAAAAGTTGGCAGCAGGCCATCTCTTACACTTATACATGCAGACAAGATAAATATAAAATAATTTTATCAAAATGATTTTTGCCTTTATTGTCAGATTTTAAAAATTGTTGTATTTTTATTGAAAATCAATTATGAATTTTAAAGTACAGCACCAGGCTGTAGCGGAGGTATGAAATGTCAAGTAAAAAAGGTGTTGGAAGTTCCAGGAATGGAAGAGACAGCAACCCCCAGTATCTGGGAGTAAAAATATACGGCGGCCAGAAAGTCACTGCAGGGAATATAATAGTCAGGCAACGAGGCACAAAGTACAGGGCCGGCAATAATGTTGGACTTGGCAAGGACCATACGCTTTTTGCAAAAGCTGACGGTATTGTAGAATTTGTTTCAAAAAGCACAAGGGGCAAGCTTGTAAATATAATAGCTCAATAAAAAGTTTTATCCGTTATGGCATTATTTGCCATAATATTTAAATGAAAATTAAAAATTATTAATATAATATGCCGGATTTGATAAGAATCCGGCATATTTTTTAAGGTACTGTAAAAAGCATTAAACTCTTATGTTAAAATAACTTTAAAAAATATTATCCAGATGAAATGTTTATAGATGAAGCAAAGATAAATATAAAAGCAGGGGATGGCGGCAACGGCATTATCAGTTTTTTCTTTTTAAAAGGAAGCCATAAAAAAATAGCAAGCGGCGGAAAGGGCGGAAAGGGTGGAGACGTGATAATACAGGCCTGCTCAAGCGTAGCAACGCTTCTGGCTTTTAAAAAGAAAGTGCATTTCAAAGCCCAAAAAGGTTATCCTGGTATGCCAAATAACAAAACCGGAAAAAACGGGCAGGACTGTATAATAAAGGTGCCAGTGGGCACAGTGATAAGGGATAAGGGATTAATAGCAGCAGACCTTGACAGTGAAGGCATGCGGTATCATGCTGCGGCAGGAGGAATAGGAGGAAAAGGCAATGCAGCATTTGTCTCACAGCAGAGAAGATTTCCGGGTTTTGCCGAAAACGGTGAAAAAGTGGAAGAAAGGTGGATATCGCTGGAGCTGAGACTTCTTGCAGATGCTGCGCTGCTCGGTTTTCCCAATGCTGGAAAATCCTCTATTATCAGCAGGATTTCTGCTGCAAGGCCAAAGATTGCAGACTACCCCTTTACAACATTGACGCCAAACCTTGGAGTTGTTGAAGCAGGTGATGACTCATTTACGGTGGCAGACATACCAGGCATAATAGAAGGAGCGCACAGCGGCACAGGCCTTGGAGACAGGTTTCTGCGGCATGTACTTCGTTCAAAAATAATTGTAATAGTACTTGATCTGTCTGTATTTATTTCCCATGGACAGGATGCATTAATAGATACTTTTGATACGTTAAGAAAAGAACTTAAACTTTACAGTTCTTTGTTGTTTAAGCGAGACTATATTATTTTATTGAATAAAAGCGATCTCTTATATTCAGAAGATGAAATAAAGAATGCAGTGAAAATATTATCTGTAAAAAGCAGAAAGCCTGTAAGGGTTGTGTCTGCGGCAACGGGAAAAGGGCTTGAAGGCTTTATTGCCGCCCTTCATGAAAAAATAAAAAAAGCCAGGGAAAAAGAAAAAATAAGCTTGAATGGAAAAATGGAACAAAAGGCGGCCTTCAGGATTTATACTCTTAAAGACGGCGGCAAAAATGGTCTTGAAAATGACAGTTTTGAAATCATAAAGGACGGCCAGGAATATACTGTAAAAAATAAAAAGCTTGAAAGAATGATATCCATGCATGATCTTGGAAATGAAGAGGCTCTTAATTATTTAAAATATCAATTAAAAAAGTTAAGAATTGGTGATAGACTTAAAAAAATGGGCATAGATGAAGGCAGCACTGTCATTATTGGAGACCTTGTGTTTGTGCTTGAGGAATAAGATAATTCAATAATTGCCAAAAAAACCCCGGGAAATTATTTGGAGAGAAAAAAATATATAAAAAAAATCAAGAGAGCAGTCATAAAAATAGGAACAAGCAGCTTAACTTCTGAAAATGGAAATCCTGATATTTTGAAGATGAAAAAATTCACCGAAGAGGTTGCAGATGTGGCTGATATGGGTATAGAGGTGGTAATTGTCACCAGCGGCGCAATAGCTGCGGGGCTTAAATACCTGGGTATAATGACAAGGCCGAAAAATATCTCTACGCTTCAGGCAGCGGCAGCTGTCGGACAGGTTGAACTTATGGGCAATTATGGAATCCTTTTTTCAGACAGGGGCATGAAAGTCGGCCAGATACTGCTTACCCGTGAAGACATTACCAGGAGAATGCAATACCTCAATATAAGAAATACCATTGAAAACCTGCTTAAATTAAAAGTCATACCAATAATAAATGAAAACGACAGCGTAGCTGTGGAGGAAATAAAGTTTGGTGACAACGACAGGCTTGCTGCGCTTGTCAGCAGCCTTACGGGATCCGATTTACTCATAATGCTGACAGACACTGAGGGCCTTTATGATAAGAATCCGGAAATAAAAGACGATAGCGGTAAAGCAAAACTGATATCATTTGTTGAAAAAATAACACCTGAAGTGGAAAAGCTTGCAGGAGGCACGGGTTCACGCTACAGCCTTGGTGGCATGGCATCAAAGATAAAGGCTGCAAAGATATGTTCTTTTCTCCAGATACCATCCGTAATTGCAGGCAGTTCTACAGAAAATGTTATTTCAAGAATAATTAATTTTGAACCTGTGGGCACATTTTTTGCCCCCCAGATAGGCAAAAGAGTCAACAGTGTAAAAAGGTGGATTGCATTTGGCATGCAGACAAAGGGCAGCATAATAATTGATGATGGAGCCGCAGAAGCGGTCAAAAGAGGCGGCAAAAGCATATTGCCGGTGGGAGTTGTCGATGTTGAAGGTGATTTTGCCAAAGGTGATATGCTGAAGGTCTATTCCACATCAGGACTGCTGATTGCAAAGGGTATAAGTAATTTTACAGCTTCAGATATAGATAGAATAAAAGGAAAGAATGAGAATACTGTACTGCAGCAATTTGGCCGGGACATGTGTTTTGAGTTAATACATCGCGATAGCCTCGTAGTTTTTAATGAGAATGACTGTGATGGATGATTTGTGTTAAAATATTTTAAAATAATACGGCATTTAACTGGAGAGTAAAATGGACACAGTTTCAAAAATAGCGCAGAAAGCCAAGCTGAATTCGCCAGTTATTGGCTCAGCAGGAACTGATATTAAAAACAGGGCACTTGCAGAAATAGCTTCCAGCCTTTTAAAGCATAAAGAGGACATAGTTAAGGCCAATGCTGATGATATAAAAAGAGCAAGGCATGCAGGTATTTCTGAAAGCCTTATTGACAGGCTCGCACTTGACAGCAAAAGAATACTGAAAATTTCACAAAGCATAAGAGAAGTAATTGATATGACAGACCCGCTGGGCAGTGTAATATTTGGGTATAATCTACCAAACGGCCTGATTTTAAAAAATATAAGGGCGCCTTTTGGGGTCATAGGAATAATATATGAGGCAAGGCCAAATGTAACTGTTGATGCGGCTGTCCTCTGTTTGAAGGCGGGCAGCGCAGTTATACTCAGGGGCAGCTCCCATGCGCTTCAATCAAATAAAGTATTAACAGATATAATGAGGCAAGCTGTAGAAAAAAACGGTCTTCCTGCTGATATAATACAGATAATACCTTCCGCAAGCAGGGAGGATGCTGACAAACTGATGCAGCTCAGGCAGTATATCGATGTTTTAATTCCAAGGGGAGGTAAAGAGCTAATAAACAGGGTCGTTTCTGAATCCAAGGTCCCAGTAATAGAAACAGGCATAGGGAACTGCCATGTATATATTGATAATAAACTGGACAGAGTCACACTTGACAGCATAATTCAAATAGTGCTTAATTCAAAAACCCAAAGGCCAAGTGTCTGCAATGCTGCAGAAAAGCTTCTTGTGCATCAGGATGTAGCCCAAAGAATACTCCCTGGGGTTCTTGACAGCCTTAAAGCTAAAAATGTCAGGATAAAGGGATGCCGGCAGACAATGGCTATATACCCCTGGGCAGAAGCGGCGACTGAAGACGACTGGTATGAGGAATACCTTGATCTTATAATTTCTGTAAAAGTGGTTAAAAATATAAAAGATGCAGTAAAACATATAAATAAATACGGTTCTCACCACACAGAGTCCATAATAACTTCAGATTATGAAAATTCTATTTATTTTACCAGTCAGTGTGACAGCTCAACTGTTTTTGTAAATGCTTCTACAAGATTTACTGACGGCGGCGAATTTGGCCTGGGGGCAGAAATCGGTATAAGCACGCAAAAGCTTCACTGGAGAGGACCTATGAGCCTGCAGCAGTTGACCACCAATAAATTTGTGGTTTTTGGCAGCGGCCAGATAAGAAAATGAGGTAATTTTTTGGAAGAAAAAATTTTAAAGCTTTGCGGCAAAAAGCATGTCAAATTGGGCATAATGGGCGGCACTTTTAACCCGATTCATTTCGGGCATCTTGTTACTGCTGAAGAAGCATTACAGCAGTTTGAGCTAGATAAAGTCATTTTCATACCAACGGGAAGCCCTCCCCATAAAACTTCAGGAATACTTGCAAGCCCTGAAGACAGGTACCTTATGTCTGTTATAGCAACTGCTTCAAACCCGGATTTTTTTGTATCCAGGATTGAAATAGACAGGCAACGTACTTCTTACACCATAGATACCTTAAAAGAATTGAAAAATATTTTTGGCAACAGGGCAACACTTTATTTTATTACGGGCGCAGATGCTATTCTTGAGATACTTACCTGGAAGGCTTCAGGTGAGATAATGCAGTACTGCAGATTCATTGCTGCGACAAGGCCGGGTTATGATATAAAGAAAATAGAGGACTTAAAAGAAAAAATTCTTTCTAATTATGATTTCATTAATTCAGGGGATAGGCAACATATATACCTTATGGAAATACCTGCTCTTGCCATATCTTCAACCGATATCAGGAGAAGGATAAAAGAAAACAGCCCCATAAAATATCTTTTACCTGAAAGCGTGTGCAATTATCTGTTAAAGCATGGATTATATAAATAGAATAAAAAGTTTTTTAAATGAAAATCATTACGGGCGCCTTATAAGTATTGATAAGGTTCTCAAAGATAATATGGAAGAATGCCTTTACAGGCATACTTTAAGCACTTTAAATTATACATTAAAATTACTGGACATTTACTATTTTCCTGGCATATTTTCCATGGACAATATCATCAGAGAAAAGAAAAAGACATTATCTTTACCTGATTTCATATTTGAATCAGGCATTTCCACAAAGGTAACTTTTGCTGAATTTATAAATAAAGCGTGCCTTGCTTCTATTCTGCATGACTATGGGAAAATGTTTGGAAGGGAAGAGCTTGCAGGTTTTGCTTCATTACATTCAAAGGATCTCAGCAGATTTGAAAGGTCTTGCGGCCCATGCATTCATGCATTTGTGGCTCCATATCTTATAAAAAGAGATTTTGGCATAAGCGACAGAGATGTACTGCATGCAGTTAAGTATCATACGACAGGTTCACTGAAGATGAATGTCCTGGACAGGATTATATATATATCTGATAAGCTGGAAAGTGGAAGAAGTTATGACAATATCGAAAATTTAAGAGAATTATCGCTCAGGGACCCTGATTTGTGTTTACTGGAAGTTTATAAAAGTAATATAATATATGTTATAAATAAAAATTGTGCATTACATCCAAATACAAGCAGGATTTGGAATTATATCTGTGGAGGTTTTAAAAATGCCACCTGATGACAGGTCAAAATATGATGATTACGATGATAATGATGAAGATATCTTTAAAAAATATTCTTTTGATGATGAAGAATATAAAAAAGATGATGATTATGATGAAGATACTGAAATTTCGGGAAGACACGCCAAAAGGTTTTCTGATGATTTCGAAAACAAACCTGAAGGCGAAGAACCGGAAAAATTTGAAAATGATTTTTTTACAGACGGGGATTTTGATTTCAGGAACTCCGGTGAAGCTGATTATGAAGACGGCATAAGGAGTTCAAAAGCCAGGGAAAAAAGGAAAAAAAGAAGAATAATATTCACTTCTATTACTGTAATGATTCTTCTGGTCCTGCTGGCCATAGGCATAGTTTTTGGATACCGTTTTATAAGAAATAAATATTTCAGCCCGGAAGGTGCTGAAACTTCAGCCCAGACGGAAGATTCAATTGAAATACCAAGCTCAATAAAGCTTGGAAGAGATTTGAATATACTTATAGCCTGTGCAGGTGAAGACCTTCTAGAACCTGAAATAAAATCAGCAATACTTTCCAAATACACAGTGTCAAATGCAAGAATGGTTTCCCTTTGCATGCCGGTAAACACTCTTTTTGATGTTCCCGGTTTTGGTCAGCACACTCTAAGTGAGTCAATTGAGCTTGGAGGTATGGACATAATGAAGTTGACTTTGAAAAATAACCTGGGTGTGGATGCTGAGAATTATATACTTATGGATGTCATAAATATTGTCAATAAACTTGAAAGCATAAAACTTGAGCTTTCAAGCGATATCACTATCACGGGCTCGGGAGGTTTTACAACAGAGCTTAAAGAGGGAGAAAACATAAT
This sequence comes from Actinomycetota bacterium, assembly GCA_016927635.1. Classification (GTDB taxonomy): domain Bacteria; phylum Actinomycetota; class Humimicrobiia; order Humimicrobiales; family Humimicrobiaceae; genus VGAZ01. Next base: position 5,344 of record JAFGMJ010000025.1, on the reverse strand, counting down.
AAATGGCGAGACAGCTTATGATTTCTTAAATCATTTCAGCGGTGAAAATCCGGACGTATCAATAAGCGGAACCGGTTTTCAGAAAATACTGGCAGACAGTATAATGAATAAAATCGCAGGCGAACAGGAAGGGGACCTGGCAAAAAATCTTTCTAAAATAAATGATTATATTGAAACAGATTTAAGCCTTGAAGAACTTGCAGAAGTAGTTTCAACAATTGCCATGCTTGACAGTGACAATAATAAAATATATACCCTTGATGGAAGAGTGGTTCCCCTTGATGAGGAAGGCAATATAGTAATCTTTCCTGATACAAAAAAAGTCAGCGATATTTTTGGTATAGAGTCTCAATTAGAAGATGAGGAACCTGTTTATGAAACGGGACAGACGGTAAGCGTGACCGTTTTAAATGGTGTAGGCACCAAAGGAATTGCGGGGCAGGTCTCTGACATTCTTAAGGGTCTTGAATTCTCGGATGGAAAACCAAGGTATGAAATGGGCGCACCAGGAGATGCCGAGAATTATAATTTTGAAAGCACTTTAATTGTGGTCAAAGCCGAAGATGATTCAATACTTAAAGCTGCAGACCATATTTCAAGTTTGCTTATGTCGGGCAATGCAAACATAAGTGTCAATGAGGATCAGGATAGGGATATAGTGGTCATAATAGGCAAGAATTTTGATTATGACGTCGCTATTGCAAACCTGGAAAGCGCAGGGGTATCGGAAACTAGCCAGGATACAGCAGAGACAGAAGACTCAACCCCCGCATCTTCGGTCACCTTTGTTTTAAACATACTTAACGGTGAAGGCACACAGGGAATTGCAGGTACTGTTAAAAAAATACTGGAAGAGGAGCTAAATACTGAAGAGGCAAAAGCAATTGAAGTAAAGGAAACAAAAAATGCCGACAATTTCAGTTACAGTGACACAAAAATAATTACACATACGGACAAGTCCGGTATTTCAGATATGGCGGACAGGATTGCAGATATACTTGGTGTAGGTGCAGTATCGCAGTCTTCAGATAACCCGGATAATGTAGATATTACAATAATAGTGGGGAGTGATTTTACAAAATAGCTGAAGAAATAAAAAAACAGGAAAAAATAAAAGATTCAAAATCAGTAAAAAAGGCCGGCCCTTCAGGGAAAAAGAAGTTTAAAAACACGCTTGAAGCGGTAAGATTTGTGGCAAAGACTGCTGATGAAAAAAAAGCAGGGTATATTAAAATAATTGAGGTGGGGCCAAGGCTTATAATTACTGATTATTTTATAATTATATCCGTGCCAAGTGTAAGACAGTCTTCAAGGATTGCTGAAGAAATAAACCAGAACCTTAAAAAATACGGGCTTTACCCTATAAGCATAAATGGTAAATCTGAAGGCAACTGGATTCTTATGGACTATGATGAATTTGTAGTACATATTTTTACAGATGAGTATATGAAATATTATGATCTTGAAAGGCTCTGGAGGGATGCAAAAGTTTTGCTGCCAAGAGCTCGAAAGAATCCAAGAAAATCCGGCACTGAAGAGATAAAAAATAACACATCCTCTACACAGGGTGAAGAATATTCTAAATAATGAGAATTTAAACATATACTTGTTTAATGTAAAAATAAAAAAAAGCTGGCCAGAAAAATGATTATAAATATACGGCTGACAGGAAAAGATATTGGCAGATAACAGGATTTATGACCCCCAGAAAATTGAACAGAAATGGCTTGAAATATGGGCAAAAAATAAAACTTATTCACTGAAGTCATCAAAACAGGACCCCAAATATTATGCGCTTGAAATGTTTCCATATCCCTCCGGCGAACCTCACATGGGTCATGCAAGAAATTATACCATTGGAGATGTTGTGGCAAGAGTATATTCAAGGCTTGGATATAATGTCATGCATCCCATAGGCTATGACGCTTTTGGCCTTCCTGCTGAAAATGCTGCAATTAAAAGCGGCATCCATCCCAAAGACAGTACCATGGCAAATATTGAAAAGATGAAGAAAGCATTAAAAAGGATGGCAATAACTTATGATTTTGAAGATGAGATAATAACGTGTGAACCCGATTATTACAGGTGGACACAATGGCTTTTTCTTCTTTTTTATAAAATGGGCCTTGCAGAGAAAAAAGAGGCTCCGGTTAACTGGTGCGATTCATGCCAGACAGTGCTTGCAAATGAGCAGGTAATAGGAGGGCTCTGTGAAAGATGTGACAGCCAGGTCAGAAAAAGGGTGCTTTCCCAGTGGTTTTTTAAAATAACTGATTACGCACAGAGGCTTATTGATGATATGGCCATTATAGAAAAAGGATGGCCTGAAAGAGTTTTGACAATACAGAAAAACTGGATAGGAAGAAGTGAAGGCGCACGGGTGGTCTTTAAGCTTGAGGGAAACAAAGAAAGCCCGGGAATGCCTGTACCTGTCTTTACCACAAGGCCAGATACGCTTTTCGGAGTGACTTTTTTTATTCTTGCGCCGGAACACCCTTTTATAGATGAAATTGTAACCGATGCTTCATATAAGAAGAAAGTCGAAGAAATAAAGAATATAATTTCCAGGCAGACTGATATTGAAAGAGGTTCTGCCGAAATAGAGAAGATAGGATGCTTTACCGGCAGATATGTTATAAATCCTTTAAACGGTGAAAGGGTGCCTGTCTGGATAGCAAATTATGTATTGCTTGAATACGGAACAGGTGCAATAATGGCAGTTCCCGCACACGACACCCGCGATTTTGACTTCGCAAAAAAATACGGTATTGAAATCAGGGAAGTAATATCGCCTGACGGCAGTGATCACGGTGAACTTCAAAGCGCCTACACCGGTGAAGGGATAATGATTAATTCCGGAAAGTTTTCAGGGATTAATTCTGAAAAAGGTAAAAAAGATATAATTAAGTTTCTGGTGGACAATAAAATAGGCAGCTCTGATATAAATTACAAACTGAAGGACTGGCTCATATCGCGGCAGAGATACTGGGGAGCGCCTATACCTGTAGTTTACTGTAAAAAATGCGGAACAGTTGCGGTTCCGGAAGAAGACCTGCCGGTGCTTCTGCCCTATAATGTTGATTTTAAACCCACAGGTTTATCACCTCTTGAATATAGCGATGGATTTGTCAATACGAAATGCCCTTCATGCGGCGGCCCTGCAAGACGTGAAACAGACACAATGGACACTTTTGTCTGCTCCTCCTGGTATTTTCTGCGCTACTGCAGCCCGCATCTTGAAAGCGAAGCTTTTGACAGCAGAGAAGTAAAGTACTGGATGCCTGTTGACCAGTATATAGGAGGCATTGAGCATGCGACAATGCATCTTATATATGCTCGCTTTTTTACAAAAGTGCTATATGATGCAAAGCTTATAGATTTTGTCGAACCCTTTATAAAATATTATCCCCACGGCGTTGTCACGCTTGGAGGACAGAAGATGTCAAAATCAAAGGGCAATATCGTAAACCCCTCAGAAATATACAATAAATTCGGGGCCGATACTCTGCGGCTTTATATACTTTTTATTGGACCTGCGGACTCGATGGTTGACTGGAGCGACACCGGGGCAGAAGGTTCAAGCAGGTTTTTAAAAAGATTCTGGAAAATAATATCTGATAATATCGAAACTATAGACTCTTCAGGTCTGCTCTCTGCAGAAAACTATAACGAAAGCAGAACTGGCAGCTCAGGATTGCCCGCTTTTTTTGGCCAAATAAATAAAAAACTAAAAAATGACTTCATTTCAGGTGAACTGGCCGGGCCGGAAAAAGAGGTACTGCGAAAACTGCACCAGACAATAAAGAAGGTCACAATGGATATTTTAAACAGGTTCAATTTCAACACTGCCATCAGCTCTATTATGGAGCTTGTAAACCTGATGTACAAATACAATGACGAAGTAAAAACAGATAAGAGAAATACAGCCCTGCTTTATGAGGTTTCATTTAAAGCCCTGCTTCTTCTTTCGCCCATTGCTCCCTTTTTAACTGAAGAGCTGGCTAGCAGGTTTAAAATAAAATCCAGTATACATAAAATACCCTGGCCGGGCTATGATGAGGAAATTGCAAAAGCAGACCTTGTTACTGTGGTGTTTCAGGTTAACGGAAAACTCAGAGATAAGGCTGAGATGCCTGCCGGTTCTTCAAAACAGGAACTTGAAGAAGCAGCATTGTCTTCAGAAAAAATAAAGCACTTCATACAGGGAAAAGAAATTATTAAAAAGATTACAGTTCCGGATAAGCTTGTTAATATAGTTATAAAGAATTAATAATTAAAAAATTTTAAACCCACACAGCCTTTCATTTCTTGGTTAGAAGATGGCACTTTATTTTCAAACAACCATTGGATTAAAAGCTAAAACCCTGCAATTGCTGCATTTGTACTTTACCTTTGCATACCTATTCTTTTCTACCCCGGATATTTATGAAAAAAACTATGAAGAAAACAAGAAAGCATTATCAAACACAAAAGTGGAAAAAATAATGCATATCCGGGTAAAAAAAGCAAAGAAAGAAAACCTTGAAAGCGATATAGCTGCAATAATGGGTGACAACAGAATAAACAGGGTACCTAGAGTAGATGATTTTAATAAAGTAATCGGCATTATTACAAGAAGTGATCTTATAAAGTCAATGATTAAAAGAGATATGTAATTCTGCTTGACTCAAATGAATAAAAATTTATGAAGCGCTTTTACTAATGTAAACTTTCTATTTTTTATATTTTGCATAATTGCTGCCATTAATGTAATTTAATTTTTAAATTACCCTCTTAAAAACCTGTCTCTGTGGCGATAACCTGCTCCAGTATGGGATGAAAGATCCAGCGCTATTCCGATAACTATCAGTATCCATTCAAGTCCAGAAACTCCAGGACTTAAATACCAGCTAATCATATAAAATATCATTGTAAACGGAGCAAAAATAGAAAAAAGAAGTGGCCATAGCCATAAGCCGAAAGCCGCATCAAATAAGCCAGGGCTGATTAACCACCAAACAAGCAGCGCCAGCCTGGGTCCAAAAAGTATTAAAATTGTAATTGCGCAACACATATAATCCCTACCTTATAATTGCTAAAACAACCATTATTATAAGCCATGCAACAGATACCCAGAACAGGATTCTGAGTATGGTCCAGCCGACTGCGCCTGCGCCTCTAAATCCAAAAATTTGTTTTTTCTTTATTCTGTAATTATAAATTTTGAGATTTGAGTGAGTAACAGCAATTAGGCCAGTTTTATACTGGCTAAAAGAATGGTTTTCTCCGCTGAGCGTATTTTTATCTTTAAGTTTATGATTTATTCTAAAACTTTATATTAAAGGCTTCGTAAAGATAAATATTT
>JAFGMJ010000003.1 GCA_016927635.1 Actinomycetota bacterium | reverse complement strand
TAAGGAGATATACGAAGAAATATTTGAATACGGTCCTGTAAGCGATCTTATGAGAGATGAAAAGGTTACAGAGATAATGATAAATTCCTGGAATGAAATATATATCGAGATTAATGGTTTTATAAAAAAAACATCTGCTTCATTTAAAAGCGAACAGCATCTGCGCAATATTATGGAAAAAATTATAAGCCCTCTAGGCCTCCGGCTTGACGAAAGCTGTCCATGGACAGATGCGAGGCTTGAAAACGGTTCAAGAATAAATATAGTTATACCTCCCATATCTTTAAAAGGGATGGTAGTTACAATAAGGAAGTTTAAAAATGATATATACAGCACTGAAGACCTTTTAAAGCAGGGTGCAATAAACAGAAAGATTTCAAAATTTTTAAAAAGCTGCGTTGAAAAGAGATTAAATATAATCGTTTCAGGCGCAGCTTCTACCGGCAAGACTACATTCTTAAATATAATTTCAAATTTTATTTCTGATAATGAGAGGATAATCACCATAGAAGACACTCTTGAGCTAAGGCTTAATGCAGGGCATGTCATAAGGCTTGAGGGCAGACATGCAAATCTTGAAGGCAGGGGCGAGATAACATTAAGAGACCTTATAAGGAATGCACTGAGAATGCGGCCGGACAGGATAATAGTCGGTGAAATAAGGGGGCAGGAAGCTGTAGATGTTCTCCAGGCAATGAATACCGGCCATGAAGGTTCAATGACTACAATACATGCAAACTCGCCATATGACCTCATAAGCCGTCTTGAGACAATGCTTTTAATGTCTGCAGCCAACATTACTCCTTCATCAGCAAAAAGGATTATCCTGGCTTCTATAGATCTTATTATACACCTGGAAAGGACAGAAGAAGGCTTAAGGAAAGTGTCCTGTATAAGCGAGCTTTATGGCAGCCCTGGCTTGCATAACGGTGAGTCAGTAGTGGATGTAGTTGATATATTTATAAGTTGCACAGAAGGCAAGGACCAGGATTTTAGCTTCACAGGGAAAATGCCCTCTTTTGCAGAAAAAATAAACTGGAAGGAAGCGGATTTTGTTGCTTAAAATAATAGATTTTTACAGAAACGGGGAAAAAAAGAAAATCCTTGCTTTTTCTATATCTTTAATGCTTCTTTTTGCAGCTATTTTTTACATCATATTCCAGAATATTGTGTTCAGCATATTTTTGACTGCATGTGCATATTTTATTTTCCGTGAAGTTTATTCAGCCCTGGATGACAAAAGGCAGGAAATGCTGCATAAAGAATTGATAGAGTTTGCAGTAAACATAATCATAATGTTAAGGGCGGGAAAATCAGTAAGAAGCATAATAAGCGATTCTGTGAGCTGGACAAATCCGCCGTTAAAGAATTATTTAAAATATCTCGCAGACACTCTTCACAGCGGCTTATCGTTTAATGAGGCTATTGACGATTTTGCAAAAAGATGCTCAAGCAGGGAAGCCCGCCTCATATCTACAGCTTTAAAGATTAATAATAAAATAGGCGGCGACCTGGTCTTTATACTTAACAATGCCGTGGAAGCTTTGCAGGAGAGCCTGAAAGTCCGTTCGGTATCCAGAACCATTACCCTTCAAAGCAGGTATTCAGGCAACATAATAGCTTTTATGCCTGTTGCAGTGCTTGTAATTCTGTTTTTTTTCATGAACAGCCCAATTAAGGAGTTTTTTTCAAGCAGGACAGGAAATATATGCCTTATTCTCGGAGCAGTACTTGAAACTGCAGGCATATTTTCAATAAGCCGCATATTAAAAAGGTAAAAACAGCTTGTTATTAATTATGGCGAATCATTTTGATTGCGTCTGTTTTTATAAAAAAATTTTTTGAAAAATTATATGAACAGAAATAAAACAGGGAATTTTTATTTTTATAAACAATACAGGGATTATTACTTTGCTGGCGATATGCAGAAAAAGCCGGGTTACAAAATGAATTCAGGCAAAAATACTGAAAACCAAAACAGCAGGCATCCCGGCGGTTTTTTTAATACTATTATAAATTTTATTAGTTTAGCAGGCGGATTTCTTGAAAAATATTTAAAGCCTTCCTATATAAAAAAATGCATTTATATATCTGACCAGGTTTTGGACAATAAAGCTTTAAATTACAAATTTTTTATAGGTTTGAAATTTATCTGCTGCTTATTTCTTGCTTTGCCTGCTTTTGTATTCAATATAAGTCCATTATTTCTTTTTTTTACTGTAATAGCAGCATCAATCACAGGATTTTTTTTGCCGGATCTTTTATTTAAAAAAATAGCAGCAGAAAAATCTGAAGAATTCAGCAGGGACCTGCCATATATAATAGATCTTATTTATGTATCTGTAATGTCCGGCCAGAATATATATAACTCACTTAAATTACTTGTTGAAAACTACAAAAGCAGGGCATGTGAGGAGATTGATATTTTTTTAAGGGAAATTGACAGCGGCATTGGGCGTAATGCGGCTTTCAATAATATTTCAGACAGAACAAGGATTGCAAATTTTAAAAACCTTATATTTTTAATACTGCAGGCGGAAAAGTACGGGTCATCAGTTAATGATATATTCAGGCAGAAATCAAAATATTTAAGATTTGAAATAAGCCAGAAAATAGAATCAAAATCCAGGAAAATATCGGTCTTTATACTATTTCCCCTTGTATTTCTGATACTGCCTGCTTTTATTTTAATGGTGGGCGGACCGCTTATATTTGCATTGGGCGGAAGTATGCTGATTTATTAATGGTTTATATAAAGGAGGTGATTATAAAAAATCTGCGTCAATAGAAAATGAAGGGAGGTGAAAATGATAAATAAAGTTATTATCAAATTAAAAAACAGGTTGAAGTTTTCGTCAG
>JAFGMJ010000240.1 GCA_016927635.1 Actinomycetota bacterium | reverse complement strand
ATCTGGCAGGATTTGGGACTGCAGGTAGGGATGGCAAAAAAAACCAGTAAATCTATAAAAAATTTAATTTCAGCCATAACAGCTTTTTTAATTTTTGCAGCAGGCGCCTTTTCGGGGTATTTTATTTTCCTGTCTTTAAAAAGCGGCTGTTTATACACTGTGCCTCTTTTTATAAAAGGAGACATTTTAAATGAGCAAAAAATTGAAATTTCGGTATCTGACCCGGCTTTTGCCGAAAACCTTTATAAGATAAAAAATGACGGCAGGACATTAAAAGCAATTCCTCTTGAAAATATAATAGGCGACGCAGAACCTGCATCAGAAAATTACAGCGTATATATTATTTCGCATGACGGAAGGACTGCAAAAATTTCAGGTTCACAGCTCGAAAAGTCGTATATTTTCTGCAACCACCGAAATGGATGGGAAGCAATAAATTACAATCATCCCGTAAGCACTAATATAAAAAAGATTAAGGAAATAATAGTGGTTCTTGAAAACAGGGAAAATGATTTCGGTTTAAATATTATTGATATGGATAAAAATATAACATATATTACTCCGGGCCAGGCTCTTCTTTCATACCGCAATTTTTTTGAAAAATCCGGTAAATCCTTTAAGGATGTTGAGAATAAAAGGTATGATTCTGAAGCATTAATGTGTAAAAAAATAATTGAACTGGATGATTTTTTTAACACTTATGAGGCCTCAAGCCTGATTTTAATGGGACAGGATGGAAAACAGGAATTTATAAATGAAGCAGGGCCGCAGGCTTATTTTGAAATAAATGATAATTCAATTGATTATATTGATATCATTCAGAACGAAAAAATTGAAAACATTAAAGGTGCAGTGATCAATCCTTCTGTTTTAAGCATTATGGATGTTTATTATGATGCATCTGCCTTTATAGAAAATAATAAAAATGTCCTCTTTATCCTGACTGACGGATTCGGCTATCATCAATATGAGTATGCAATAAAAAACGGCTATGCCCCATTTCTTGCTTCTATAGATAAAGCGCAAAAGGCGCTTTCAGTATATGAGCCTGTCTCCAATGCAGGGCTTGCTGCAATGCTTACCGGTAAAGCTCCGGATATAAATGGCATATATTCAAGAAAACAGCGTGAGCCGCTGGTACCCACAATATTTAAGGACCTGATGGACAATAAAAAAACGGGTGCTCTTGTCGAAGGCGATATACAGATAATAAAAACAGAAACGGATCCTTATTTAAATACCGATAAAAATAAAAACGGCACCGCAGACGATGAGATACTTGAGTCAGCCCTAAAAATTGCCGGCCAGTCTTTCAATTTTGTGGCTGTTCATTTTCACAGCATAGACGATGCCGGACATGACTGGGGCGACATTGACCAGAGGACATTAAAACAGGTTCAAATAATTGATTCTTACATACAACAGCTTGCTTCAGCCTGGGAAGGCAAAATAATAATAACCTCGGACCACGGAATGCATTCCAAGGCTGATGGAGGAGGATGCCATGGCGAGTTCAGGTATGAAGACATGGTTGTGCCATATATAATCACTGACGGGAGACTGTAGTTTATGAAAAAGAGAAATATCATTATAATAGTTTCAGTGAGCGTATTCCTTGCCGCAGTTGTAGCAGTATTTGCATTTTTAAATGCAGGTAATTTAAATGAGAAAAAGATGCTTGAAGAGGAGGCAATAATACTAGTAAAATCTGCAGATAGACTTCTTGGCAGCATAGATATGCAGGCCATAGAAAGCATGGGCCCCATAGATTTTAATGCAAATCTTGACACAAGCGATTCTGAAGCGGAAGAGCACCAGTACAGCGGCGTTTTACTTAATGATTTATTTAAATCGCTTAAAATAAATATTGAAGATTACCAGACCTTAACAGCAAAAGCTATTGACGGTTATATTGTAGCATATGACTCTTCGGAAGTGGCTGATGAGGGCAACATATATATTGCAATAAAAAGGGATGGAAAGCCGCTTGGAAGTAAGAGCAGCGGAGGCAATGGACCTTACCAGATAATAGTCAAAAAAGATGCTTTCAGCCAGAGATGGTGCAAATTTGTTATTGAGCTGGAGCTAAAATAATATAATGAAATGAACGCAGTTGAAATTTCAGGCCTGTATTTTAAATACGATGACAGTGACAGAGACATTATAAGTGGCATAAACATCAGTATTGCCAGAGGTGAGATAATTTCTGTTCTTGGGCTTAGCGGTTGCGGCAAAAGCACTTTTTGTTATTGCATCTCAGGTATAATACCCCACATTTATCAGGGATGCCTCAGAGGACAGGTACTTGTATTTGGCGAACCGGTTTCAGGAAAAAGCCTTCCATCAATTTCAAAATATGTGGGCATAATATTCCAGGATTGCGACACACAGCTTTTTTCCCCCACAGTTGAAGACGAGATAGCATTCGGGCCTGAAAACCTCTGCCTTGCGCGAACCGAAATAGGAATGCGCATAGACCAAAGCCTGGAAATCACAGGTATGCAAAAATACCGTTACGCACACCCACAAAACCTTTCCGGTGGCGAAAAACAGCTCATAGCAATTGCTTCTGTGCTTGCGCTTGACCCTGAGATAATTATTTTTGACGAGAGCACTGCTTATCTTGATTACGAAAGTAAAGAAAGAATAAAGGATACTATTAAGACATTAAAAGAAAAGGGTAAAACAATTATTACAGTCGAACATGATACTCGTAACCTGGACATATCAGACAGGGTGTTTTTTATGCATGAAGGCCGCCTGGAAGAAATAGATGGGCATTTTAAGGGGGACATACTTGAGCTATATAAAAGCTGAAAAAATCTGCTTTACTTATAATCCCGGCAAGCCTTTTATAAACTGCCTTGATATTGAGCTTAAAACCGGCCAGTTCTGTTCAATAATGGGCCCAAACGGAAGCGGCAAGACAACAATCGGGAAACTGCTTGTGGGTATTCTGAAACCTTCATCAGGAAACATATTTATAGACGGCAATGATATTTCCAAAATGAGTCTTGGCCATATTGGCTCAAAGGTGGGCTATCTTTTCCAGAATCCCGCGTTCCAGATATTTGCTGCAACAGTATTTGAAGAGCTCTCCTTTATTATGACTTTAAAAGATTATGATAAGGATTATATAGAATCAGAGGTAGACAGGGTACTTGCCCTTTTGCATATGGAGGATAAAAAATTCAGCAGTACATTCAGCTTAAGCTACGGCCAGAAGCAGAGGCTTGCCCTGGCGGGAATTCTATTGAATAAACCCCATTATTTAATCCTTGACGAACCCACAACCGGCCTAGATATTTTAAGGAAGCAGGTACTTGCCGCAGTTTTAAAAGAATTGATGAACATGGGGGCTGGCATTACAGTTTTTACTCATGATTATGAGTTTATCAAGAATTTTGGCGGCAGGATTTTAAAAATGGACAGGGGCGTTATAATTGAAGACCGTATTGAATGATTTTGATGTCAGGACCAAACTTGCAATAGCTGCTGCACTTTCAACAATAGCAGTATTCATACAGCATGTATATGTGCTGTGTTTTATACTTTTTTTATCTGTGCTGCTATCTTTTCTTTTTTATGGAAATTTTAAAAAAACGTTAAGAGCAACCAGAAGATTATGGTATATTTTCTTTGCAATAGTTGTTCTGCAGAGCATTTTTATAAAATCCGGCAGCCAGCTTATTGCAGTGGGCAGTTTTTCCATAATTTCTGCAGGAGGCCTTTTAAAGGGAGCGGAGTTTCTCCTGAGAATGTCTATTATAATTTTTACTGCAACAATTGTGGCCAGTTCCAGCTACAGGGAAGTTGTCCAGGGAATTGTACAGCTAAAAATACCCTATGAGATAGCTTTTATGGTTTCGGTGGCAATAAGGTTTTTACCTATTCTGAAAGAAGAGTTTTCAGATATACTGACGGCAATACAACTCAGGGGGCTGGATATTAAAAAAATACCTTTTAAAAAAAGGCTTAAAGTTTATTCATATATAATCACGCCTGTTATAGCCGGGGCTGTCGATAAGGCGCAAAAACTATCGATTGCCATGGAAACAAGAGCTTTCAGGGCATACCCGAAGCGTACAAGCTACCTTATTTTAAAGCTTGCTGCCAGGGATTATATATTTCTTATATTTTTATTTATATTTACAGTTGCTGTTTTTATATCATATTATTTATTTGGTTTTCCTGGGAGGATATTATGAAAGTTTTATCTGTTGTGGGCATAACAAAATCAGGCAAGACAACCACAATTGAAAATATAATAAAAGAACTGAACAGAAGGCAGTTTTCAGTAGGCTCAGTAAAAGAGATACATTATGAGAATTTTGCCATCGACACTGAAGGAACAAATACATACAGGCATAAAGCTGCAGGTGCAGCTCCTGTAACTGCCAGGGGTTATAATGAAACAGATATTCTTTTTCCTTCAAAATTACCGGTTGAAAAGATATTGTCATTTTATAACCAGGATTATGTGCTCATGGAAGGGGTCACAGATTATAATATGCCGGTGATTTTATGTGTAAATGATATAAAAGAAATTGAACAGCATAAAAAAGAAGAATATTTTGGAAGGGTTTTTGCAATTTCCGGAGTTGCTGCAAATAAATACTGCCTTAAAGATTTTGAGCAGCTTCCTGTTATAAACTCAGTGCAAAATTTTGAATTGCTGGCCGATATAATTGTGGATAAAGTTTTTGAGCTGCTTCCGGATTTTCCACCAGATTGCTGTAACCTGTGCGGATATGGCTGCAGGGGGCTTTCTGAAAGAATTTTAAAAGGCCTTTCTTCAAGAGAAGACTGCAAACTTTCAGAAGCAGCGGTAACATTGTCAGTTGACGGAAAACATATAAAAATAGTCAACTTTGTGCAGGACATATTAAAAGATACGTTAATTGCAATTGTCGGAAACCTCAAAGGCGGTAAAGACGGCAGGAAAATCGAATTGACCATCAACAGATGATCTGAAGTTTTGATTTGATTCTTAATATTAAAGATTTTATTATTTTTTAAGCCAGGACTAAAATGCAGGAAGACAAAACCAATTCTGAGTTTATCAGCCAGGATTTTAAAAAAGCAAAGGGCATCAGCCACATAAAAAAAAGAAAAAAACTTTTCAGCAGGAAAAATAATGTTTTTGAAGTTGAAATAACTTTTAAAGACGGCAAAAAGCAGCTATATGTATTAAAAGAGTACGCAGGCGTAAAAGACCAGGACAAGCTAAAAAAAGAGACTTACTGGTATGATATTTTAAAAGAAACAGCTATAAAAACGCCATCAATTTATTACAAAGGCCGCAATTTTATTATTTTGGAGCATCTTGGAAAAATAACTCTTCTGGACTATATTATTTCTGCAGAAAAAGATATGAAAAATTTAAATACAGCCCTTGAGAAAAGCTATATATTAAAAAAAGATTATCCATTTTTAGCCGGCGCCCTTAAATGGATATATGATTTCAACAGGCAGACTGTAATATCAACAGGGAAATCATTCATACTGAATGATTTAAACTTCCGCAATTTTATTTTAAAAGACAATGAAGTTTTCCGTATTGATTTTGAGGATTGCAGCCGGGGTATGGCCGAGGAGGATTTTTCAAGGTTTATTGCATTTTTTCTTACATACGAGCCCTCTTTTACAGAATGGAAAAAATCTGTATCCGGGCTTATAAAAAAAATGTGCTCGGATGAAATGGGGCTAAGTATTGACAATGTAGAAAAAGGCATTGAGCTGGAATTTAAAGATATGCATAAAAGAAGAAAGCATATGAGGCAAACTGTAATAAAATAATAGATTTGTATATAATAAAAAAGTATGTTTGAAATAATTATAAAAGACCTAAAGCTTTACGGCTATCATGGCGTAAAACCCGAGGAAAAAAAAGAAGGCCAGCACTTCCTCTTTAATATTTCGCTATCTCTTGCTAAAAACACTTTTAAAAACGATGCCGGGCTTGATGATGACATTTCAGCCACTGTAAATTATTCGGAAGTCATATCCCTTGTAAAAGAAATCAATCGAAAAAATAAATATGACCTTCTGGAAACACTGTGTGAAGTCATTGCTTCAAATATAATAGAATGTTTTCCCATGGTTTTTAAAGTAAAAGTCAGAGTTGAAAAAACAAATCCCCCAATAAAAGAAGATATTAAATCTGTTGGCGTGGAGGTGTTACTAAAAAGGCATAAAAATAAAAACTATAATATATCTGCAGTTGGGAAGGATTTCAGAAATGTTTTATTTACAGATGTAATATTTTATCTATGCCTCGGGTCAAATCTTAACGACAGGGAAAAAAACTTAAGGGATGCCATGCGCATGCTCACATACAGAAAAAATATCAAAATAGCGAAAGTATCTTCAATATATGAAAGCGAGCCCATGTATGTCGTAAAACAAAATAATTTTTACAATATTGTCCTTAAGGGTTCAATATGTTTTAACAGATCGGGTAATTATAATAATTACAGCGCATTTGAGTTTCTCGGATTTTTAAAATCCATAGAACACAGTATGGGCAGGAAAGCATTCGGCCCAAGGTATGGGCCAAGAATAATAGACCTTGACCTTTTATACTATGACGGGCAGAATATAACCTCAGACATACTCACGCTGCCTCATCCCGGCATGCCTGAGAGAAAATTTGTACTTGAGCCTTTTAACGAAATAGAGCCTGATCTTGTTGTAAATGGCAAAAAAATATCAGAACTTTTACAGGACCTTCCAAAAGAACAAAAAGTTTTAAAATTAAAAGAATGGTAAAATTAAAAAATCATTCTATAATTTTAAAATTAACAGAATCCTTTTAAATTGTTAAATTAAAAAGGCGGCATTTTAATAAAAGCGTTTTTCATGTTTTTTAAATATTTATATTATTATGGAGAAAAGGGATGCTTTCATTTAAAGAAGCCCAGGAAAAAGTCCTTGAGTGCCAGGTGTATTTAAAGACCGTAAAAGTGCCCATACTTGAAAGTCTTGGCAGGATAATCGCTTCTGATATTGTAGCAAATGATTTTATACCGTCATTTGACAATTCTACAGCAGATGGATTTGCGGTAAAATATGTTGACATAATAGGCGCAGACAGGAATTACCCGGTTAAATTAAAGCTTTTAAAGGACAATATATCTGCAGGGAAAATACCCCAAATTGCTATAGAATCAGGCTTTGCCGTACAGATAGTGACAGGGGCTCCTGTGCCTGAAGGCTGTGATTGTGTGGTAATGCGGGAGGACACCTTAAAAGAAGGAAAAGACGTGCTGATTTTTAAAGAATGCGGCCAGGGAGAAAATATTCGCACTAGAGGGGAGGATATAAAAAAAGGAGACGTCATGCTTAGGGCCGGAAAAAAAATATATCCTGCCGATATAGCTGTAATGGCTGCTGCAGGCATTATTGAAATAGAAATATTCAGGCCGCCAACAGTAGGCATTATTTCAAATGGAGATGAGCTTATAAATATAAATGAAGAATTAAAAGAAAGCCTGGTCCGGGACTGTAACAGCTATTCCCTTTGCGCCCAGGTTATTGAAACAGGCTCATACTGTAAAATGTACGGTATTGTAGGCGACAGTAAAAATCTTATAAAGGAGAAAGTCTCAGAAGCCCTGAAGAATTGCGACATGCTCCTTATAAGCGGTGGCGTTTCAGTAGGAGATAATGACTATGTAAGAGAAATACTTGCTGATATTGGAGCAGAGTTTATATTCTGGCGTGTAAACCAGCATCCGGGAAAATCTCTTGCATTTTTGACTTTTGAGGAGAAATTTATATTCGCTTTGCCGGGAAACCCCGCATCGGTAATGGTTTGCTTTGAGATGTATGCCAGGCCGCTTATAAAACGGATAATGGGGGATACAAAGTATTTTAAAGATATAATGGCGGCAAAGGCTTCACGGGAATATACTCATGAATCAGGCAGGACAGATTTTGTAAGAGTTTCACTTGAAGAAATCGATGGAATGAAATATTTCAACTCAACAGGCATACAGGGCTCAGGAGTATTATCTTCAATGGCAGAAGCAGACGGACTGGCAATTCTTAATGAAGATAAAAGTATAATAAACAAAGAAGACTATATTGATGTTTATCTTATAAAGTGATCCATTTTAATT
>JAFGMJ010000239.1 GCA_016927635.1 Actinomycetota bacterium | reverse complement strand
GCCAGTCGACAATGGAATATGCGCTTGTAATGGTAATTGCAGGAATAATCAGCGCAATACTTGTCGCAGTAGGAAAACCGATGATTATAGATATAATTTCAAAGGTTTTTTCCAAGATATCTTCTATGGTCTGACAAAACTTCCATATGTAAAAAACAGCTTTTTAAGCTGAAGTTAAAGAAAGTAGAATAAAGATTCCCGGCCGGGAAAACAGAGCTTAATATGGTTTTAAAAAATAATGCAAAAGCAGGATTTAAATGAAAAACGAAAAATACGCTTTTAATCCAGTCAAAATCTTAAAATATTCCAGGGGCCAGTCTACCCTTGAATTTGCAGTTTTGCTTCCCTTTCTTTTTATGGTAATTTTTTTTGTTTGCCAGATCGGGTATTTTGTCTATATTCAGAATATTGTAGAACATGCAGCATATGAAGGTGCAAGAATTATATCAACCACAAATTCAAGCGATAAAGCAGTAAAAATTATCCACAGGATTTTAAAAACCAAAAGTACTGAGAATATAAATATTAATGTAAAACCTGAATCAGGTGAAATGAGAAAAACAGGAAGCGTGGTCCAGGTTGAAATAGAGTATATTTATAAAGGTATTGCCGGTGTTTTAGAACTTTTAAACGGACAGGGAAGCAGAATAAAAAGTAACTGCTGTATGAGAATGGAATGCGAATGATTTTAATAAAAATGAACAAACTGTCATGCTGTAAATCATTATATAAAGGCAGGCGAGGGAGTATATCCATTATTTCACTTTTTTCTGTGATTATCTTTGCCTTAATCTTTTTATTGTTAATTGATTTAAGCAGGATATTTGTGGCAAGAACCATGACTAAAAAATCTTCTGATGCTTCATCGCTTGCAATTGCACAGGACCTTTTGTTTTTTGAGAAGGACAGGGCAATCGGTACCGCACTTGAGATTGCAGAACAGAATAATTGTGATTTTGGCAGCATAACTGTTACTTATGATGAAGTTATAGTATCAAATAAAAAAACCGTTTCATTTGTTCTTGCAGGGATTTTTTTAAAGGACAGTATAACAGTAACATCGGCTTCCAGGTCAAAGATTACATATCCCTGGGATGAAAGAATAAATTTATGCAAACGTTATAGATTTGACTACATAAAATAGCCTGCTTCAGCATATTGTAATAAAATTATAAAATTTTTTCGACTTATTATTTTTAATTGAATTAAAGGAGAAATTTTAATGGCAAATATAAACCAGACATATATTCTTGGCAACCTGACCAGGGATCCTGAGCTAAAATATACAAACGAAGGCATTGCTATTGCGGAAATGGGCATAGCAGTGGATAAAAAATGGAGAGATTCAAATGGAGAAGAAAATAATTCTGTTGATTATTTCAATATAACGGCCTGGAATAATCTGGCAGAAAACTGTGCATCAAGCCTGAAAAAAGGTGACAGGATAATTCTTGCCGGACACCTTAACCTTAGAAGCTGGGAAAACAAGGAGGGCAAGAAATTCAATATTGTAAATATTACTGCCGATATCGTAGCCATTAGCCTTGAATTTGTTGAGAAGAACAAGGGGCTTGAATATTTTCCTTTTCAGGAAAACCCGTCAGCTGAAAAACCATCGGCCAGGTTTAAAAAGAAGGCAACACAACCTGGCAATAAACATGAGGAATTTGCAGGTCAAAGCACCGGTTAAATATTGATCTGGCTTTTAAAAAAATCTCATTGCATTTATTTTTTTTGACATTATTATTAATATGATTTTATTAAATTTAGGTGGTCAGGGAGGTCGGATGGCAGGCAAAGGTAAAAAAGACAAAGCTAAAGGCAAAAAGAAATAACTTTACTTAAAAATGAAGTCCTGTAATATATAAAATAATAAAATTATTACAGGACTTGATTTTTTATTTTATCATGCAGGTTGGAATCATTGGCCTTCCCAATGTGGGTAAAACTACAATTTTTAATTCTCTTACAACGGCAAAAGCTGCTGTGGCAAATTATCCTTTTTGTACAATTGAGCCTAACCAGGGCCTTGTAAGCGTTGCGGATAATAATTTATTGCCTCTTTCAAAAATATATAATTCAGCCAAAGTAACTCCTGCAGCTATAAAAATACTTGATGTTGCAGGTCTTGTAGAAGGCGCAAGCAGGGGAGAGGGACTTGGCAATAAGTTTCTTGCAAGTATAAGGGAAGTGGATGTAGTCGCTCATGTCATAAGGTGCTTTTATGATGAAAATGTTGCGCACTCCAATGCAGATATCGATCCTGAAAATGATATAGATATTATAAATACTGAACTTATGCTTGCTGATATAGAAACCCTTTCAAAAAAAAAGGATAAATTTGCAAGCTTGTCAAAATCTGGGGACGCAATTGCAAAGGAAAGCCTTGAATTTATAGAGATGTGCATCGCTTTTCTTAACGCAGGTGATGTCAATAGGTGCGCAGAACAGCTTGAAAAAAGAGAAGACCTGTTAAAGCAATTAAATCTTTTAAGCATAAAACCTGTAATATATATTGCAAATATTAATGAAAATAAAGAATCCCAAATTCTGTTTGAAAGACTTCAAAAGAAAGCAGCAGGGCAAAAAATAGTAAAGGTCTATGGCAAAATAGAAAACGAGCTTTGTGATTTTCCGGAAGAAGAAAAAAGCATTTACAGAAAAGAACTTGGCATCGAAAATGACGGACTCAGAGATTTTATAGCGCAGTGTTATATTATGCTGGGCCTTATCACCTTTTATACCATTAATGAGAACGAAACAAGGGCATGGCCTGTTAAAAAGGGAATAAACATACTGGATGCTGCAGGGAAAATACATACAGATATGCAGAAAGGCTTTATTAAGGCTGAAGTAATAAGCTGCGCTGACCTCATTGCATCAGGTTCATATCATGCGGCAAGAGAGGCGGGAAAATTAAAAATAGAAGGCGCACAATATATTGTCAAGGATATGGATGTTATACAAATAAGGTTTAATCTATAGATGATCGGATCTGAAAAAAAGGTGATATTTTGATAAGGAAGTCAGATTATGAAAATTATGACTACAGGCAATTCTGGCAGGGGCACGGCAGAAATTATGAAGATGGGGCCGAAAGATCAGCAATTAAAAAACTTTTTAAAGGGATAAAAACCAGCGGGAAAGTCTTTGCAGACCTTGGCTGCGGTTATGCAAGACTTTTTAACGAGTATAAAGATTTTGACACAATCATACTTGTTGATTATTCGCTCAATAATATTAAAAATGCCAGGCTGCAGGTACTTGAGTATTTAAAGGATAACATAAAAAAATCCCCGGATATATACTATATAGTAGCCGATGTGACCTGCCTGCCTTTAAAAAAAAATATTGCAGACACCTGTTTTTCAGTCAGGGTAATACATCATCTTGAAAAACCGGACGCTTTTTTTTCAGAGGTCCACAGAATAATCAAGCCTGGGGGAGAATTTATACTTGAATTTGCAAATAAGCGCAATATTAAAAACATACTTAAATTTTTACTCAGGAAAACCGCCCAGTCACCTTTCAGTAAAAGGCCTTTACAGGTAGGGGAGACAATACTTAATTATCATCCAAAATTTATTGCTGAGCTTATTAAAGAATCAGGGTTTGTTATAAAAAGGAAAATAAGCGCATCAAATTTCCGTTTGGGTTTTTTAAAAAGGCTGCTAAATTTAAAATTACTGCTTTTTTTTGAAAATTTTTACCAGAATGCGTTTTCATTTATAGATACCGGGCCAAGCATTTTTTTAAAGGCAGTATCCCAAAATATACCCTGCCCGGAAAGCAGTGACAAAAATATAAATTCTTTGAGGTTTTTTGCCTGCCCGTCGTGCCGCTGTAATGAGCTTATAAAAGAAGAAGATACCGGTGATATTGTATGTAAAGGATGCGGAAGGCATTACTCTGTTATAGAAGGAATATATGTATTTAAGAGTGAGTAAGCCTCTTATCTTTTATTTTACCAAATGTTTTACTGCCAGCTTTATTATTGTTAATTTTTTATAATTTTGTTACAATTATGCTACAAAGTGATGTGTTTAAAAAGATTTTAAAAATTTCAGCAATATATATTTGCTTATTCTAAACAGAGGCGGCGCATGGAGACTAAAGTATACTCGGAAGGAGTCATAACAAGGTTGTCACAATACCTTAAATTTCTTGTCCACCTTCGGGAAACAGGTAAAAGGACTGTGACTTCATATGAGATATCACAGCATACAAAGATTAACAGTGCAGAGGTAAGAAGAGATTTGATTTATTTTGGTCTTAAAGGCAAACGCGGGGTGGGGTTTAACATAAATGACCTCATATCAGCTTTTAACAAAATACTTGGTTACAGCGATAAAGTTAATATTGTGCTTGTCGGAGCAGGCAATCTTGGCAAAGCCATACTGAATTATAAAATGCTTGATAAATTCGGGTTCAAGATAGAAAACGTTTTTGACAATGATGAAAACATTATAAATAGAATAATATCAGGCAGGCTGGTTATGGATATCGCCAAAATGCAGGATGTCGTCAGGCAAAGAGGAATAAACATTGCAATACTTGCCGTACCTGAAGAATCAGCCCAGGCCGTAACAGACATACTTGTTGCAAACGGAATAAAGGTAATTATTAATTACACGTCTGTTCCGATTAAAGTCCCCAAAAATGTTAATGTGCAGACAAACGATCCGATTGAAAAACTTTTTCACACTTTATATTACTTGTCAAACACTGTATACAGAAGTTATAATTAGCCCATGAATAAAGCCAGAGGTTGTTTTATAGCATTTTTAGTAATTTTTGTTATCAGCCTTCTTGCCGTTCTTTTATTCGCACTTTCCTCCAGAAGCAATTTTTTCAATTCAGGAAATTCTGAGGATAATAGTGAAAATACCGTCTCTTTTTCTGATTCAAAAGATTATCTTTTTTTAGGCGTTGATGAGCGGGAAAATTTAAAGGAATTCAAAGGCAGGACAGATACAATAATGATATATCATGTATCCGGTTGGGGCAAAAAAGACGTACTTATATCAGTTCCAAGGGACACAAGAGTAAACCTTGAAGATCATGGATGGAACAAAATCAATGCCGCATATGTCTATGGCGGCGAAGAAATGCTTAAAAAAGAAATATATGATGTCACGGGCATTTCAATACGCCGCACCATGATGCTTAATTTTGAAGGATTTAAAAGAGTCATAGACGCACTTGGAGGGGTTGAGATAACTGTGGATGAACCTATGCATGACCCGCTCTCGGGCGCTGATTTTGAACCCGGCACATATATTATGAATGGTGAAGAAGCTCTTGCATTTGCCAGGTGCAGGAAAACAGCCGGAGGGGATTTTGACAGGGTAGACAGGCAAAAATACCTTATAAGCCAGTTAATCAAACAGAAAATAAATTTTTCTGTAATTAGTAAAGCTCCGCAACTGATATCGATTTTAAATGAAGAAACGCGTTCAGATTTTGCCATGTCTGATATTGTTACTTTTGGCGCTATCCTTTTGTTTTCAGATAAAGAAATTGAAAGGGTGACAATACCGGGCAAAACAGCCACAATTGACGGTATAAGCTACGTTGTTATAGATGTAGATGAGGTAAGGCAGTTTCTAAACCCATATTTGAACTGATATTGTAATTTAAATGCTATCTTTAATTTGAGTTATAAAGTGAAATTCTTTATAAAGGATAAATAATTGTTTTTTTACTTTCAGGTATGCTCATTTTTTAATTCTAAATTACCTTAAAATAATATAGAATAGATAAATGTGTTATGATTAAACTATTAAAATCAAATTATATGATAATCATTTTACAGGGGTATTTTTATGCAGGATGAAATTAAGCTAAGTATAGCTAACCTCTCACAGCTTTCCGAACAGGAAAACTTCCTGCTACAGGTTTCCTGTAAATCAGAAAATCTTTCCAGGTTTATAAAATCAAACATACCGTCTGCAGAAAAAGAATGGCTTTCAGATTATAAAAGCTGGGAAATCAGCAGGAAATGGATAAAAGAAATTAGTGATATATGTATTGCTGAATATGAGCAGGTTTTTTTTGATATAGGCGAAGAGCTCCTTGATTTGAAAGATGAAGACAATTACCAGGAATTCAGGAAAAAAATTCTTGTTAAAAAAAAGAAAAATAATAATTAAATAAAATTCTTATGATAATTGATGTCATATATTTTAAACCGGCCCGGAGCGCAAAGTGATTCCAAGATATACAAACCCGGAAATGGGGAAAATATGGGAAGAGGATTCAAAATTCGACTACTGGCTCAAAGTCGAAAAAGCGGTTTGCCGCGCTCAGGCCCAGCAGGGCATAATACCTGAAAATGCCGCCGAAGAAATAATTGCGCTTGCAGATTTTGATGTAAAAAAAATTAATGAAATCGAGCTTAAGACAAACCATGATGTAATATCCTTTCTTACAAATGTGTCTTCCTACATCGGGGATTCTGCAAAATATCTTCATTATGGATTGACTTCATCTGATATAGTTGACACCGCCCTTTCACTCCAGATGATGGATGCTGCAGAAATAATTATCGGCAAGATAAAAAAATTTATTGAACTGCTTGTAATTCAGGCAAAAAAATACAAAGATACTGTGATGGTGGGAAGGACTCATGGCATACATGCAGAACCAATAACTTTCGGCTTTAAGATTGCAGTCTGGGCATTTGAAATGCAGAGAAATCTTAAGAGGCTATTGCAGGCTAAAGAAGAAATAGCATACGGTAAGATAAGCGGTGCCGTCGGGACATATGCCAATACTTCCCCTCAGCAGGAAAAGATAGTATGCGAGTTTCTTGGGCTAAAGCCATCCCCGGCATCAACCCAGGTCCTGCAAAGAGACAGGCATGCACATGTAATAACTGCTATTGCTATATGCGGCGGCACACTTGAAAAAATTGCACTTGAGATAAGAGGCCTTCAAAAAACTGACACCAAAGAGGTTGAAGAACCTTTTTCAAAGACCCAGAAAGGTTCTTCCGCAATGCCGCACAAACGTAATCCTGTAATATGTGAAAGAATATGCGGGCTGGCCAGGATTTTGCGCTCAAATGCAGTGGCGGCTTTAGAAAATATGGCGCTATGGCATGAAAGGGATATATCCCATTCCTCAGCTGAAAGGATAATTATCCCGGACAGTTTTATACTGCTTGACTATATGCTGGACAAAACATCAGGAGTGGTAAAGGACTTTATGGTCCTGGACAAAAACATGACAAGAAACCTGATGAAATACGGGGGGATAATCTTTTCCCAGAGAGTACTGCTTGAGCTTATAAATAAAGGCATGATGAGAGACAGCGCATATAAGATTGTACAGTCTGCAGCTCTTAAGGCGTGGGATGAGGAAGGAAGCTTTAAGGATAATATTTTAAACGACAGGGCGGTTACAGACATTTTAAACGCCGATGAAATAGAAGCCCTTTTTGATGTAAAATACCATCTTGCCCATATAGACGATATTATAAAAAGACTTGACAATATAGTTTTAAAGGAGAATTAATATTGCTGCACTTTTATCGTTTAAACGATAAGAGTTTTGAGTATTGTTTCAATATTGAAACAACCGGCCAGCTGTCGGCGCAAGAGCTTGAAATTCTTAAATGGCTCCTTACAGAAACATTCGAACCTCAAAAATTCAGTAATAAAAATTTTCTTAAAGCAAGTAATCCAGAATATAGCCAGCAGATAATTGAGCTAGGCCCCCGACTTAATTTTGAAACAGCATATTCATCAAATGCAGTATCCATATGTAAAAACTGCGGGCTTTTAAAAGTTACAAGGCTTGAAAGATCAAGAAGGCACCTTGTAAAATACGGCCCTGAATGTAAAGATATTGACGCATGCAGGCAAGAATTCATAGGTAAAAATCATGACAGGATGACTGAATGTGTTTACGATAACCCTCTTACTTCATTTGAAACAGGGATAACTGCCTCCGGAGTTTATGAAATAAAACTTCTTGAGGAAGGAAGTTCTGCGCTTAAGGAAATAAATACCAGTCTTGGCCTTGGTTTTGATGCCTGGGATATAGATTTTTACTGCAATCTTTTTGTAAATTATTTTAAGAGAAACCCCACAAGCGTTGAATGCTATCAGTTGAGCCAGGCAAACAGTGAACATTCAAGGCACTGGTTTTTTAAGGGCCGTATGGTAATTGACGGTATGGTGCAGGACAAAACACTGATGCAGATAATAAAGTCCACTCTTGATGCAAATCCTTCAAACAGCATTATTGCTTTTAAGGACAATTCCGGGGCAATTGAAGGATATGATATTGAAACAATTTATCCCTCATCATGTTCGGCAGGTTCGCCTTTTGTTAAGCAGAGGCGAAAATATCATATTATTTTTACTGCTGAGACGCATAATTTCCCAAGCGGAGTGGCGCCTTTTCCAGGCGCTGAAACAGGTACCGGCGGGAGGATAAGGGATGTGCAGGCAACCGGAAGAGGCGGACTTGTTGTTGCAGGCACTGCGGGGTATGCAACAGGCAATCTCAATATTGAAGGCTATGATATACCGGGCCAGGACAAAAGTTTTATATACCCCGGCAATCTTGCTTCACCTTTAAAAATAATGATTGAGCAGAGCAATGGAGCCTCGGACTACGGCAATAAATTCGGTGAACCGCTTATTCAGGGCTTTACAAGGACATATGGCGCAAAAATGCCTGACGGAGACAGGCGTGAATGGATTAAACCCATCATGTTTACAGGAGGCGTTGGCCAGCTTGACAGCATGC
>JAFGMJ010000238.1 GCA_016927635.1 Actinomycetota bacterium | reverse complement strand
GGAGAAAAGCTGGATATTTCGATACTGGAAAGCAGTTATGTGGCAAGATTATACTTCAGGGAAGATGGAACATTTGCTTATTATTATGACCGCTTTACAGTTGCAGCTAGTTACGATACATCAGACTGGAATTATTTGAAAATAACTTTTCATGCAATCAGCCAGAGTTATGATGTTGAATTAAACAGTGTGCCAGCGGCAACAGGCATACCATATTATTCCAGTGCTCAAGTAGTAGATACAATACGCATAAATACAGGTTCAGCAGAAACTGCTTCTGGAGTTTATATTGATGACATTTATGTATCAGAAAGCGCGCGATTGCAGTAAGCGTGTCTGGGGCGATGAGCGTGTCAGGCAATAAGCGTGGCAGGCAATAAACACGCAATGCGATAAGCACGTCAGGCGCGATGCATTAAACAAAAGTAAATATCTATATGGTTAAACAGGCAGATGTTTTGTGATAGATTCCAAACTTATTCTGATAGAAGGAGTGCCATGTTCCGGGAAATCAACAATTGCAGAGAAATTGGCAAAAGATATATCTTATAATGGAATTAAATGTGAATGCTATTTAGAGTGGTCTAAAGATAGCCCTGTTTTTATCGGAAATGTAGAAGATTTATCTGAAATAATTTCTACAATCGGATCTCGTAAAAAAAGAATACTTAAAGACTGGATAAACTTTACAAAAAATACAAAGCAACTTGAAACTGTAGACATTATAGAAAGCCATTTTTGGCAAACCGAAGCCATGTATCTGTATCTGTCAGGCCATTTTGAATATGAAATATTTAAAAGAAACAAAAAGGTTGTTTCGGTTATATCCGAATTAAATCCAATACTTATTTATTTAGCACCGTAAAATATCGGGCAAACCTTTAAGCAGGCAAGCAAAGATAAAAATAAAAAATGGATTGAGTCCGGCAGAAAAGGCACCTGGGAGAGCTGGGGCAATGAAGTATATGAACAACAAAAATGGTTTACCAGGCGTTTGTTAAAAGGATCAGAAGCAACAATTAAATTCTTCACTGAATGGTCCTTAATTGCAGACAAATTGTATGATAAATTTCCATTTCGTAAAATAAGGATACCAAATCCACAGGATAATTGGGAGCTTGCCATGGATAAAATAAGGGATTTCTTAGATATTAAAAAACAAACAATTTAGTCATTTGTATATAGTGCATTAGGCGCAATGCACTAATCTGGCTTTCCTGTTTTGAATAAACAGATTGATTGTATTAATATAAATTTTTACATAAAATAAGTACTTATCTTTATAAATCTAGGTTTTGGCGCTTTTCTAACGTTTGCAAACTGTGATTTTTTAAAATAAAGCAAATATTTATATCCTAAATATATAAGTTTTTTAAAGTTTCTTAAGAAAACCGCACTAAAAAGGGCTTTTTATCTTTTGTGTTACTGGATCGGCTAGATGTGTATAAATCATGGTTGTTTTAACAGATTTATGGCCCAGTAATTGCTGTATAGACCGGATATTTACTCCGGATTCTATAAGGTGAGTGGCAAAGGAATGTCGTAGAGTATGGCATGAAACGCTTTTAGTAATACTGGTTTTTAAAAGAGCTCTTTTAAAAATTGCCTGCACTGTTCTAACAGAATACTTTTTGCCAGATTGGGTCAGGAAAAGGTATTCTTTTGCCAATCTGTTTTTAATCATCGCCTTAAGGTCTTGTACTAGTTTTTCCGGCATTAAAGTGTTTCTGTCCCTGTGATGCTTGCTATCCCTTATTAAAATTCCCTTATGGCTGAAATCCAGATACTTTATTTTAAGATTTATAACTTCACTCACACGAAGACCGGAAGAATATTGTAAAGCAATTAAAAGGTAATGCTTCCGGTTTTTTATCTGATCAAGTATTTCATGTATTTCATTGTTTGTAAGAATAACTCTTTCCGTTTTTCGCCTCTTGCTTTTATTAAGAATATAAGGACAAGGCTTGCCTATTACATATTGATAAAAAGCATTAACAGCGCAAAAAGCTATTCTCTTCTGTTCTGGTGATTCTGAAAAAGCTTCAAGAAAATAAGGTATTCGTTCTTCCGGAGTATATTTATTGCCGGATGCAAACAGAAGAAATTTATCTACAGCTTTTAAATACATCTTAATTGTTTTAAAAGCATAGTTTCTGTTTTTAAGCTCTATTTTAAAATGGTTTAACATATCTTTCACCTGAATATCTCCTATTATATACAATGCATAAAATATATCTGCTGCTTGAATAATATTAAAAAAAGTTGTAATATTTTTTATATTTAATGCAATTCAGAGAATTGGAGTTGTCGGCCATTGCGAGCAAGATTTTGGAGGTAATAATTGACAACCTTTAAGCAGGATAATATCGATCACAAAGCAGAAAATATCATTTGGCCTAATCAAAATATATTAGATTTACCTGTTTATAGAGTTTTTTCTATTAAAAGGTTATTGCAAATAATAAAAACAAGTAAAAATGTTCTTGTAAAACCAGAATTATGGGACGATCCATTTGAAAATATTCTTGCGAAATTAAAAGGTTATGCTACAAAATCAAAAATGGTTTTAGATTTATCATCAATATTTGGTATTTTTTATGGTCAGTGTTGGACACTGAATGTTGATGAATCTGACGCACTTTGGAGAATTTATAGCCTAAAAAAAGATGGCGTTAGAGTCAAG
>JAFGMJ010000237.1 GCA_016927635.1 Actinomycetota bacterium | reverse complement strand
TTTAAATTTTTATAAATCACTTAAATCAATTAATTGCTTGTCATTTTTTTGCAGGTCAGTTACAACAACCTTGCCTTTTTCAAAATCAGCCCTGTAAATATAATCAGCTTTATGCACACCGGGTATATGGCTGATTTCTCTTGAAGTATCAAAATGCAGCTCTACGATATTGCCCGATTCCCGTAGTCTGTCGGAGAGCCTTATAATATCTGTAAAAGAGCCGCTCCTTCCTTCAAGAATAATTCTTTTAATGCTTTTTTTAAAAACATTGCTTGAATTATCAAGAGATTTATGCAAAAGATCCATATCCAGGGCAAACCCGGTAGCGGGCACATCAAGGCCGAACTTCTTTATAAGTCCGTCATATCTTCCACCGCTTCCAAGTAGCTCGGCCACACCCGGGCAGTAAATCTCGAATATTAAACCTGAATAATAGTCAAAATCACGTAAAACGCTCAAATCAATGCTTAAATAATTATCCAGTTCCAGCTCCTTTAAAAGACTGCATATGCCGGAAAGGTATTTCAGGCTATCATCAGCTTTTTTTTCATTTATCTTTTTGCCGTATTCAAGTACTTGTTCAAAATTTTTAAAAGGCCTTATAATATTTAAAAATATTCCTGCTTTTTTTATATCCTTTTCCATCAAAAATTCTCTAAGGTAAACAAGGTTTTTATTTATCAGGTTTTCCCGCACGGAATTGCTTTGGCTGCTGTCAAGGCCAAACCATTCACATACGGCATCTATAAATTTGATGTGCCCCAGGGAAATTTTAAAATCTTTAATACCGAGCTTCTTAAGTATATTTATCAATATTATAAGCACTTCCGCATCGGCCTGTGCTGTGCCTGCGCCTATATATTCCAGCCCTGCCTGGTTTAATACTCTTTTCTGGCCTTTCTGTGCAGGAGACTGCCTGAAAGAATTTGCAAAATAATAAAACTTTGCAGGAAGCTGCCCCCTTTTGAGCCTCATTCCAGACAATCTTGCAACAGGTATGGTCATATCTGCCCGCATCGATATAAGGTTTCCGTCAATATCAAAAAAACTTATGAGCCTGTCTTTCCATTTTTTACCTGTTCCCGAAGAAATATTCTCTGTAAGCTCGACAATGGGCGTTTTTAATTCCCCATATCCCCAAAATACAAATTCATGCCTGATGGCATCTTCTATATCTTTGCGCTCGCCTGCCTCCACTGGAAATATATCCCTGAATCCGAATGGAAGCTTTAATATAAGTTTTTCTTTATTGTCATTAAACATAGAAATTTATTATATAGATTTATTTATTTTTTATACAGTATATTTGGAATTAAACTCAAAACTGCATTTAAATTAAGGTAATCTCCCATGATATAACATCATCAAAAGAATCCTTGAGTTTTGTTAAAAAAATTTCATTAAAATTAATTCCTTTATAAGTATCAAGGCTGTAGGATCTTTCTGTATCATTGCTGTCACCGTTCTTTATCCTTATTTCCACAGGCATACTTCCGGGAAATGATGACAGCAAGTCATGCAGGGAATCAATGAAACCAATGCTGAGATCTGTTTTTTTAACTGTCAGCACAAGCCTGTTTAAGCTGACAGAAGCTGAATGATCCGGGGTCTTGACAGCATTTTCAGCTGTAAAACTTTTTATCTTTTCACTTAAAACAACCGGGTCCGCTATTTTTTCTTCAGTCAGGGAATTATTGGCATTATTATTTTCCCTGTCTGTAAAATAGTCTTCCTTTTTCTCATATACTGCATCTTTATCACCGTGGTAAGATAAACTTTCAAATTTTTCAGCTCTTTTTTTTGACGTGCTATCTTTAGTTTTTTTAAGGCTTTTTACTTCCATTGCAATGAATTTTACCTGATCCTCTTTTTTATCCACCCTTCCCCTGATTTCCACTATCCTGTCTTCTGCCAGCTCTTCTTTATACTTTTGCAAAACAGCAGGAAAAACAATTACTTCAATATTGTCTGTTATATCTTCCAGGGTCAAAAAATACATCGGCTGGCTGCTTTTGGTAAGTATCTGCTTTACAGACGATATTATTCCTGCAATTGTCTGGGACGATTTATCTTTTTCTTCTGAAATTTCAGATATTGATTTGAATGCCTTCAGCGCTTCCTCATAATCAGATAGAGGATGTCCTGAGATATAAAGGCCCAGCATCTCTTTCTCAAAATTAAGCATTTCCTTTATTGAATATTCCTCTTCAATGTCATCTTCTGTACCATTAAAATTTTGCAAAAATTCAATTGAGGCATCCATGCCGCCTTCTTTATTTTCAAAGCCATCAAAAAGCGAGAATTGACCACATTCCTGGCTTTTTTTGACTTTGTTAGCCTCATCGGTCATTTTTTCATAATTCTGCATAAGAAACTTTCTTGCATGGCCGAATGAATCAAAAACACCCGCCTTAATAAAGCTTTCAATGGTTTTTTTATTTAATACATTGCTGTTGACCCTGTTGCAGAAATCACTGAAATTGCTAAACCTGCCTTTTTCTTTTCTTTCATTTACAATTGATTCAATCACATTTATTCCTACATTTTTAATTGCGGATAATCCAAATCTTATTGAATTTTCTACAACAGTAAAATCTGAATAACTGAAATTCACATCAGGCGGCAGCACCTCTATGCCCATTCGCCTTGCTTCGTTTATATACTGGGCCACTTTTTCCTGGCTTCCCATTCTCACACTTAAAAGCGCAGCTATAAATTCCACAGGATAATTAACCTTTAAATATGCTGTCTGATAGGATATCATTGCGTATGCCGCACTGTGAGATTTATTGAATCCATATTCGGCAAAATGCGTTATTAATTCAAAAAGCTTAAGCGCTATTTGCTCATCAATTAAACCTGTTGTCTTTGCTCCCTGGATGAATTTATTTTTCTGCCGTGTCATGACATCTCTTTTTTTCTTGCTTATGGCATCCCTTAATATGTCTGCTTCTGACATTGAAAACCCGGCAAGTTCGGAAGCAATAAGCATTATCTGCTCCTGGTAAAGTATAATGCCGTAAGTTTCCTTTAAAATAGGCTCCAGGCTCGGATGCAGGTATTTTATTTTTTTATTCCTGTTCTTAGCCTCTACAAAATCGTTGACCATTCCGCTCTGAAGAGGGCCCGGCCTGAAAAGAGCTAAAGTTGCAATAATATCTTCAAACCTTTCAGGTTTTAAATTTACAACAAGGTCCCGCATTCCGCTGCTTTCAAGCTGGAAAACACCAAGGGAATCGCCGCTTGAAAGCATGCGATAGGTCTTTTCATCTTCAAGGTTTATTTTGTTTATATCTAAATCGATATTTTTTGTCTTTTTTATCAGAAAAAGCGTCTTGTCTATAAGTGAAAGTGTTTTTAGCCCCAGAAAATCCATTTTAAGAAGCCCTATTTCCTGCACATCTTCCATTTTATACTGGGTCTTGATGTCGCCGCTCTTATCATCACGCTGAAGGGGCGTGTAATTGTAAAGGTCATCAGCTGATATGACAATTCCTGCTGCATGTATTGAATGCTGTCTTGCCTTTCCTTCAAGCGATTTGGCAGTATCTATTATATCTCTTACAGTTTTGTCAGAAGCATAAAGCTGGTGCAGTTCAGAAACAGCATTAAGCGCAGCATCAATTGTAACATTAAGCTCCATGGGGACAAGTTTTGCTATTCTGTCTACGTCAGCATATGGCACCTCAAGCACTCTGCCTGCATCCCTAATTGACTGTCTTGCAGCCATTGTGCCAAAAGTTATGAGCTGGGCCACCCTGTTTTCCCCATATTTTTCTGTCACATACCTGATTACTTCATCTCTGTGTTCATCACAGAAATCGATATCTATATCAGGCATCTTTTTTCTTTCCTCATTTAGAAATCTTTCAAAAAGAAGGTTATATTTTAATGGTTCTATATCAGTTATATCCAGAAGATATGAAACTATACTTCCTGCAGCAGACCCTCTTCCCGGTCCGACTCTTATATTATTGTTTTTTGCAAAACTTACAAAATCCCATACTATCAGGAAGTATTCTGCAAAACCCATTTTCTTTATGACCTTAAGCTCCCTGTCAATCCTTCCATTTATCAAATCATTTGTATCAGGATATTTAACAGTAAGGTTTTTTAAGCAAAGCTCACGCAAATAATCATCAGGAGTTAAATTCCGGGGCACTTCATATGGCGGGATTAGCCCAAGGTTAAAATCAAGTTCCACGTTGCATCTTGAAGCTATCTCAAGAGTATTTTCAAGGGCATAAGGAAAATCACTGAAAAGTTCCAGCATTTCATTATAATCTTTGAAATAATACTGCATTGTTCTTGGGAAAAAACCGCTTTTATCAGACTGCTCACTATCAATATCTTTTCTTTCATATTCCTGTTCAGCAAGATTTTGTATTATTGTTTTAATAATATCGTCAAGGTTTGAGTCTTCAGGAACCTCCTCCCTGTATTTTCTGAAATCTTCTATTGTCATGCCGGACTGCACACAAAGAAGAAGGAAATGATACTTGAAATCCTCTTTATTGAGATAATGCACATCATTTGTCGCAACAATACCCAGCCTGTGCTTTTGCGCTAGCTGAGCAAGGCAGGCGTTTATGTCTTTCTGCCTTTTAATTCCAAAGTCAGTAAGTTCTATATAAAAATTTTCCCTGCCAAAAATATCAATATACTGCTCAATGAATTCTGAGGCTTTTTTTAAATCTTTAGACTCAACTGCTCTTGTTATCCTTCCGCTCATACAACCGCTAAGCGCTATGATTCCTTCAGAGTATTGGCTTAGCAACTCAGAATCAACCCTGGGTTTATAATAAAAACCTTCAAGAAAGCCAAGGCTTACAAGCTTCATTAGATTTTTATATCCGGTCTTATCTTTTACAAGCAGGGTCAAGTGGTTATACATATCCTCTTTTTTGTCCCGGTTTGTCTTTTTCTCAAACCTGCTCCCGCGCGACTGGTAAACCTCACACCCTATTATTGGTTTTATTCCGGATTTTTTTGCGGATTTATAAAAATCTATTGTTCCATACATATTGCCATGATCAGTGAGCGCAACTGCAGGCATATCAAGCTCAGCTGCTTTCCTTATAAGATCGTCTATTTTCAATAAACCGTCGAGAAGCGAGTATTCACTGTG
>JAFGMJ010000236.1 GCA_016927635.1 Actinomycetota bacterium | reverse complement strand
GCAATAAATAAAATTATAAGAAGTTCCTGCCAACCAAGACCAAACATGAATATAATTCACCTCTTTCATTAAAATACACTAAAACCTATTTAAAAAACCTTGCCAGCAAAAGCGCCATCTCATATAAAAGAATCATCGGCACTGCCAGCACACCCATAGTGACCGGACTCCAGTCTGGAGTAATTATAGCACATAAGACAAGAATAATTATATATACCACCCTCCACTGCTTTCTCAGCTGGGGCACAGTTATGATTTCAGCCTTTATCAAAAAAAGCAAAATAAGCGGCATTTCAAACAGTATGCCAGTTCCAATAAGAAACCACCCTATAAAACTTACATATTTATTTACAGACAGCGCCTGCTCAAGATTTGCCCCCTGGCTCAAAAGCCACTTGACCGCAACCGGTATTAAAAGCTTATAGCTGAATGCTATGCCGCCTGCAAAAAGTATAAAGAATATTATTGTAAGAATAAGCAGGTTCTTACGCACTTTTTGTGAAAGCGCAGGCCTTATAAATACTACAACCTGATAGACAAGCACAGGCAGCGCAACTGCAGCAGCAGCAAAAAAAGCTAGCTTGACATTGACAAGGAAAGGTTCCGTTATCTCAAGGAAAACAAGCTTTTTATCGGCAAGAGGTGCAGTTAAAAAATCCATTATCCTGCTTCTGAATAGAAAAGCCGGAACAAATGCAACTGCAAATACCGCAAGGACTGCGATAATTCTTTTCCTGAGCTCTTCTATATGGCCAATAAAGGACATTTCCTTATCAGAATTACGGTTTCGAATTCTGTCAAAAAATCCTTTCATACCCTTTTTTGAAGAGCCTGAGGTACTTCCGGATTTTTTTTTACTTCCTTCTTTATTTTTACCTGTATCTTCTGGGCTTTGCTGGCCGTTATTTTTTTCTTTATCTTTTTTTCTGTTAAACAAAATCTATCACTTTATGCTTCCTTCAAATACTGAATTTAAAAGCTCAGCTCTTTCCATGCCCGTTGTAAGCCTTGGCTGCGAGAAATCCTCTATAAATGTGGTTATAAGTTCAGTATTTATATGCATACCCTTATAAAATATATGTTTTGCAATTATACCCTGCTTTACCTCTTTTCCAAGAGCCTGTCCAAAAAAAATATTTCCAAGCCCGTAACATATAAAACTGTTATCCGTTATTTCAAAACCCTGGGGCTGGTGGGCCTGGCTGCCGCTGACGATATCAGCACCCGCTTCGGCCATTCTTTTAAAATCTATTGCCTGCTGGGAAGTGGGGCCATAACTGTAATTTTCAAAATACTGGAATGTAAAAATTACAATATATCCCTGATTTTTTAAAAGCCTTATTTTGTCCTCATATTTTTTAAAATCCTGCTCTTTGAGCTCATCGCTTAAAGTGTTGACTGGAGCAGAACCTGAGGTATTTTCTGTTGCCCATGCATAAGACGGACCAGCCGGATTTGCTCCTATGAATGCAAACCTTGTCCCGTTAATATCAAAGATAGCAGGCTTTAAAGCATCTTTTATATTTTTACCTCCGCCAAAATACTGTATATCCTGTCCGTCATAAATATCCAGTGAATAATCAAACCATTTTGACCCGTAATCATTTATATGGTTTCCTGTAAGTTCCAGTACATCAGTATCAATATATTTTAAAAGTTCAATGTATTCAGGCCTGCTGCAGAAAACCATTGTATTTGGCCTTGCCGCATAACAGTCGGGCATAAAAGAGACCTCATTGCTGATATGAGTTATATCTGCATCAAGCAGAGTATCCCTTATTTTTTCTGCAGGATAAAGTATGCCGTTCTGGTCCATTTTTGCTGCAACCTGCCTTGTAAGAGCCGTAACACCCGTCATCATTACGCTTGTGATATCATCTGCCTGCCTGTTTGAAGGCAGGGCTGAGCCTGTTTTTTCCCTTATGATTTTTTCAAGCTCCTCATCGATTTTATCGGCCTTAAAAACTGCATCTACGGCAAATACAAAAGGGTATCTGCTCAGAAAATCTGCATTATCTTTTCCTGCAGCATTTTTATAAAGTATATTTAGGCCTTCTACTTTCAATACTTTATGATATGGCCTTATTTCCTCAAAAGGAATTATTGATATTACCTGTGCGCCGTTTTCCTCCTGGACATTCATTATCTTTTGCTTTTTTAATGACTCTTCAATATCATTTTTATTAAGCAAATGAAAAGACCGGGACCTGCATTTTCCAAAAATGGTCTCCATAATTTTAAAAACTTGCCTGTCCAGTGCAAGCTCGAATTCCACGTCATTTCCATGAATGTCTTTTAATGATGTTTTTGTGCCGTTCCAGAATTCTTTAAAATCATCAATGGAGATTTCTTCCAGGAGGCTGTAAAACGAAGTCACGGCAGCATAATAAAAGGGCCCTGCTACCGTATCAGGCTCTTTTATATCAGCACCGCTTGCCATCTTAAAAATTATGTCTGCAGAATCTGCCTGCCAAACATTTATAAATTCATATTTGTTGCCGCTTTTATCGCTTTGCATATTGTCATTTTGAATGTTTTTGCCTTTTAAATCATACTCATCCAGGCTTTCAGCTAACTTATCAAGGATTATATTTCTCTCCCTGTAATCAACAAGGCTGTCAATATAGACATTTACAGTTATGGCCTGTGGCAATTCTTCAATGGTTTCATCAGTTTCTGCAATATCAGGGTTTCCGTTATTTTCTTTAATAGTGTCTGACGTACTGTCTTTAAATCCGGCCTTTTGCAATAAGGCTTCAAATAAGCTGCCTGCTTTTTCTGCAGGTATGCAGCAGGAGGAAAATGTAAAAGATGCAATTAAAAAAAGAAGCACACTAACTGTAAAAAACAAAATATTGTGCCCGATGCCGGCTTTGATTTTATATATTCTTTTTCCCGGATATTTTTTACCTGTATTTTTCATTTTTTTCAGTTTTAAACACCATGCTGGCAATTTTACAAAGTAAATAGAGCCCTGCAGTTATTTAATGCTTATTTTTATGCAAGCTGCATTCTGCCCCATATGCCAATTTTTTTATCTTTTACAATCAGTATGCCGTAAATATTATCAAAAGCGCTGAAATAATCCACACATGCCTTTATATCGTCCTCACTCTTTACGCTGTTTGCGGCTGCAGTTGCTGCAGCATCTGCAGCCGCTGAAGTATCGGCAATCACGGTTGCAAGATCACATTTTCCCATACTGAAAGAGTGGCCGAAAGTACCTGATGAGGAACATATGCCGCAGGGCGTATCCTGGGCTTTGACAATTATATTTATTTTATCCTTAAAATAATTGTTTTT
>JAFGMJ010000235.1 GCA_016927635.1 Actinomycetota bacterium | reverse complement strand
GTAAAAATTAAACTGTACATCCGGATGATCTGCAAGAAGCGATATGGGCACTGCAGTGTCAATTATCTTTTCTGATATCATAAGTGAAGAAAGCCTGATACCAAAAGAATTATCATGCATTCCCGGCAGCCATATTGATATCTTTTTTGACTTGAAAGTCTCCTGGGGACCCACAGTAATAGCCTTATCCGGAACAGTAAAAATTGCTCCCTTTCCGGACGTCCTTGCATTTTGAATTAATGTAAGCGGATGCAGCTCAACAACTCTTGACTTAAGCTCCTTAAACTCCTGTGGTGAGGGAGGGTTCTGGCTGTATTTGCCGCTTCTCTGCACCGGGTCATTAAAGGCCCAGTGCTTTACTTCTCCCTGCCCGCCCTGCATTATTAGGCACTGAGCTTGATTATAGCTACCAGTATATTCATCAAGATTATCGGCCCTCAAAAAATGAAGATTTTTATTGGACATTCTCAAATCTTTTCTTATGCGGTTAAAACACAGCTCGAGATCAGCTCTTGTAAAACTTAAAGGATTGCTCACAGGTACTTCTTTTCCATCAAGAAACCACTCATCCATTGCCCAGAAATGGCCCTCCCGCACATCTATTTCAAGATCATTTATTATTCTTGCAACAAGAGGAAGCTGCTCTGTCGGTCCTATGGGTCCGCAAATACCGGTCGGGTTATCAGCAGTGGATTTCTTCCAGCAGTTTATATATTCAAGCGCTTCTGCAAGAAAAAACGATTCCAGGTCATCGTAAAATACTATTTTAAATCCCGGTCTTTCCAGTTTCTTAATATCTTCTTCTGTAAGTTTTAATGCTCTTTCAAGGAGCTTTCTGTCAAGTGTTGTAAAATCCCACCATCCCGGCGCAATACTGCTTAAGGGTCTCATGTATTTTTTTCCTCTCTCAAATTAATTTTTCCTTTAAATTCATGTAATCTTTAAATATTAGATATTCCTAATTAATGAAATTGGCTGCAACTTTATTTACAGCGTTTGCAACATCATCAAGGTCCTTTTCTTCAACACTTGGATGTATTAGAAGAACAAAAGCGTCCCTGCCAACCTGCTCTGCTACAGGCCAGCTTCCGTCAAAAAATGCTGGTTTCCTGCCATACTTATCACAGCCATAAGGGCAATCAGTCTTTCCGTATCCGCAGCCATCCTTAAATACTTTCTGCAGCGGAAGAGGTTTTGGATATCTTGGAGTTGCAGGAATGCCTTCAGCTTTTATTGCTTCGATAAACTTATCCAGCTCAACCGATATTTTAGTACGGTCTATCCTACAAACAAATTTATAATAAGCATTGAGGCAGTATTCAATTTCTTTTGGAGTAATAACGCCTTCAGTTCCTGATAGTTTCTCAATAAGATACTTGGCATTGCTGTTGCGTTTCTGTACCATTTCTTCGAGCCTGTCAAGCTGGTTTATGCCAAGAGCTGCGTTAAGTGATCCCATCCTGTAATTAAAGCCAAGTTTTACATGCTCGTACTTTCTTTCCCCTATACTTGTCACAAGGCCTTCCCCGTAGCTTCTTATACATCTTGCCAGTTCATAATATTGTGGGCTGTCAGTTATAAGCATGCCGCCCTCTCCGGTTGTAAGGACTTTGTCTTCGAAAAAGGAAAAACAACCGATATCTCCAATTGTCCCTGCTGTTTTTCCTTTATACTTGCCCCCGTGAGCCTGGCAGGCATCCTCAATTACAAAAAGATTATGTTTTTTTGCTATAGCGGCAATAGTGTCCATTTCTGCACAGAGACCATTTAAATGAACGGGCATTATTGCTTTAGTCCTGTCTGTAATTGCAGCCTCTATTTTTAAAGGATCTATATTAAATGTATCAAGCCTAACATCAACAAATACAGGGATTGCATTTGCCATAACAACAGGTATTGCAGTTCCTATAAAAGTGTGGGCTGGGACTATTACCTCATCGCCAGGTCCTATTTCAAGAGCTGCAAGGGCAAGATGTAATGCAACTACACCGTTGGATGTGGCAAGCGCATATTTTGCACCAAATTTTTCTGCGTATTTGTCCTCAAATTCCTTTACTTTTGGTCCTGTTATTGAAGTCATCCTTCCATCGTCAAGTGCTGCTGCCAGATCATCCTTGTCCTTCTGAGTAAACAGCGGCCATTTCGGATATGGTAATTGCCTTATGGGATTGCCCCCGTTTATTGCCAATTGCTCTTTCATTTTAAATGTTCTCCCTCTTTAGTATTGTCATAATTTAATTTACTTTTTATACTCATTTCTTTATAAATTTATGTCCTCTTTTAAAACTGAATTAATTCCTTTCTGCTAACTTATTCTTACAGGAACTGATTTTTCTGCAGATTTTTTTGCAGCAAGAGAGACCTGCAGGGCAGTAAATGCGTCTTCAGGTTTTACCCTTGTTACGGGTTTGTTGTTCTTAACGCAGTCAGTAAAATAGCTCAGTTCAAGTAAAAAAGGATCCTGCTTTGCAAGCTCCGGGTATTCTGCAGGACTTCCCTCGATAAATATTGCTATACTTGAGTCTGCAACATTTCTTCCCTCAATATTTTTCCCCATTTTTGATATCCACTGGACAGACCCTTTTTCCCCGATAATCCTGTGGAGCTGTGTAAAAGGCCATTCGCCTTTAAATATCCATCCACCTTCAACAAAACCTTTTACACCGCTTTTATATGATATTGATATACCCATATAATCCCATGCACCACTTGGGCTCTGAACTCCCTGCGCCATTACAGTTTCTGGTTTTCCACCGATCCAGTTACACAAGTCAATATCATGAAGTATGAAATCAGTTGCAGCCCCTCCGCTTCTCGTACCGTCAATTATCCAGTTATTTTCCGACCAATCAGGCCTAACACCCAAGCGGTATGCACTACAAGTAAGGATCTTTCCAAGCTTGCCGGACTCCGCTGCTTCCTGTACAGCAATGTTTTCATTGTAAAACCTGTGGCTATGGGCAATCATGAATTTTGTTTTAGCTGAACTGGCTTTTTCAACTATGCACTCCGCATCTTCAAGATTTAATGCTATCGGCTTTTCACAAAGTACATTCTTTTGCGCATCAAGGGACTTCTCAACAAATTCCCTATGCAGAAAAGTGGGTACACAAATATCTATAATATCTACGGTATCGTCTGACAGCATTGATTTTAAACTTTTATATGCTGAAATATTAAATTCATCTGCGATTTTCTCTGCTTTAGCCTGGTTGCTGTCAAAAAACCCTGCAACCTTTATATCTTCAATATTACTATATGCTGAAGCATGTATTTTTCCAATAAAACCG
This sequence comes from Actinomycetota bacterium, assembly GCA_016927635.1. Taxonomy (GTDB): domain Bacteria; phylum Actinomycetota; class Humimicrobiia; order Humimicrobiales; family Humimicrobiaceae; genus VGAZ01. The sequence goes on along the minus strand of JAFGMJ010000235.1, from coordinate 50 downwards.
GCACCACAAATGCCAACTTTCATTTTATTTGCTCCTTCCCCGTAACCTGT
>JAFGMJ010000234.1 GCA_016927635.1 Actinomycetota bacterium | reverse complement strand
TGCAAAGCTTATTGTCGGAGGATTTGAAAATATTGAAAACCTTGTGCATGGGCAGTTTGATTTTATTACATGCCTTGGAAATACTCTTACGCTTCTTGGCAGCAGGCGAAATGTCAAGACTGCCCTGAAAATAACAAGAAACAAACTCATAAAGGGAGGATTGGCGCTTTTCCAGTTTTTAAATTTTGAACCCGAAATGATACGTAAAGAAAGATACTACAGGCCAAAAGTTTTCACTAAAGACGAATACAATTATGTGACTCTGAAACATTTTGAATATGGAAATTTACAGACGCTGGCAGACTTTATTAAAATTCAGATGGATTTAAGAGGAAATGTCACAGATTTTGATTACAGCACTTCATATATGTGTACATTGCGGCAAAAAATGTTTTTAAAAATGGCATTAAATGCAGGGTTTAAAAAAATCGAGCTTCTTTCACCTGACGGAGGGGAAGCATTTGATAAAAAAAGGCATATAAGCTTAACTGCTGTAATGCATAATTAAGTTTTTTCCTGGCCGAACCTGCAATATGGAAGCAGGCGGCATGCGGGGCATTTGGGTTTTTTTGCATCACATATTGTCCTGCCAAGCGCTATTAACTGATGCGAAAATTCAGTCCATTTGTCCTTCGGTATAATCTTCATCATATCGAATTCGATTTTTGTTGCGTCTGAATTGACGGTAAGCCCCAACCTCTGCGTGATTCGCTGAACGTGTGTATCTACTATTATAGCCTGTACCCCAAATTCATTTGCAAGAACAACGTTTGCGGTTTTTCTTCCGACGCCGGGAAGCTTTGTAAGCTCATCTATATTATCGGGCACTTCGGAGTTAAATTTTTCCACAATATCACGAGCACAGGCCTTAATACTTTTTGCCTTGTTTCGGTAAAACCCTGTGGAGCGTATATCCTCTTCAAGCTCTTCGATGCTGACATCTATAAAATCCCGGGGCTCTTTATATTTTTCAAAAAGCCCGGGGGTCACCTTATTTACCAGTTTGTCCGTGCTTTGTGCTGAAAGAATAGTTGCGACAAGCAGCTGGAAAGGATTTTTATGCTCAAGAGATGTATATATTGCATCGGGATACTCTTCCTGAAGTATTTTTAATATGCGGCCCATATTGTCTACTGCAGGTTTATAAACTTCAAGGCTGGTTTTTTTCATTTCCTTCCTTTCTTTAATTCCTTTATTTGATTTGTGAACAGTAAGCCTTCAAATAAGTAAATCCTGGCACAAAATCATTTAAAAGCAATCAGTTAAAAACAATAGAATTAAAAGCCGTGTAATATGCCGTGTTTAAAGACTGGTAAAAAGATTCATGGGCAAAACCATACCATATATACATTTTGTCATTTTTTAAGAATATACTTAAAAGAAGCCCGAAATTTCCTTTTTGCTCATCATTGAAATAAAAAACCAGTTCTGCATATGAAGTGCCGTCTTTAAGGTTCTTCTCTGTAAATACCGGGTCACCGACCTGCTTCATTGTGCCGCGCGTGCTTTCAGCAATTTCATATACGAAGTCTTCAAAATCCTTTTCACCTGTGGGGTAATTACCTTCATTAAGCACTATCATAAGCAGTGACAACGCTTCTTCTTCAAGCGGTGGGTAGAAATTTGCAGTAATGCCTGTATTATCTTCCTCCCAGGAGGGCTGCCAGCTGTCAGGGTAACTAATTACAAAACCATATTTGTCTTTTGCTTCAGTAAATTGATTATTCTGTTCAAATGTGACTTTTCCTGCAACATGGGGGGCAATTATTTCAAAAGGATACTGACCGAAAAGCTCGCCGTTTAAATACACCTCAAATTTATATTCTCCCGCAGGCATGGGATTGCCTTCTGAACCTTCAAGGAAGAAGTGTATCCAGGAAGGATCATAATATTCCCTATCGATATTAAGCGGTGTTTCCATAACTGTGTTTCCCTGCTGGTCAATCCATTTTGACTGTACTGTATCACCAGGGACAAGATAATCAATCTGTATGCATGCATTTACCTTTTCGGAAGGTTCAAAAACTGTTGCTGGCTCAACTGGCGCGAAATTATCATCCACAGATTTTGCAAGAGAAACCTGCATTATTTTAGCCTTGGGGCTTTTAATGGTAAACTCTGCTGATGATTTCAACTCTTCGTTATGGTAAAATTCAACCATATATTTTCCTGCGGGAAGCAGCGCACTTTTGCCTTCTGCCAAAGTAAGGGAACTTGAAATGTGTCCTGTAATAAGCCTTTTTTCTGATTCAAGATATTTGCCGGGAATTTCTGCAGCTATAGTATTATCTTTTAAGCTTTTCCATACAAAACGGTAACTGTCTTCACTGCTTACATTTTCGATTGCAATCGACGCGTAAATTCCCTCGGAGTTGAAATCGAATTCATTTTTTGCATCTACGGGTTCCTTGGTTTCCGGATTAACACTTTCGCACATTGTAAGCGTTCCGAAAGCGGGCTCTTTGGCGCATGATGTTGAAACCATCATTAGAGGTATTAGTAAAAACAAAAGTATTGTTGAAGCTATTATGCTTTTTACCAGTTTATTATTCATACTGCCCCCTTAATTTTTATTTTATAAATACTGCTAAAAAAATTTTATTTAATTATATAATATTTTATTATTATTTGAATATATTTAAATT
>JAFGMJ010000233.1 GCA_016927635.1 Actinomycetota bacterium | reverse complement strand
TGAAAAACTTGAAGAGAGATTTCCAGAACTTGTAACTCCTGATTCACCCACTCAGCGAATAGGGGCGCCGCTTGAGGGCGGATTTAAGACAATAATGCATGGCGAGAAAATGCTTTCACTTCAGGACGCTTTTGATTTTGAAGAACTGAAAGATTTCCTTGACAGGATTTACAGGGATCTGGGGGAAAAGCCCGGTGAGGTGGAATTTGTATGTGAGCTTAAAATAGACGGTTCTGCAGTGTCGCTGGTTTATGAAGAGGGAATGTTTACAAGTGGAGCTACAAGGGGCGATGGAGTAACCGGGGAAGATATCACGCAGAATTTAAAAACCATAAAAGCCATACCGCTTAATCTTTTTACCGCTACCCGGATTAATACAGGTAATGATATTGCTTTGGAAAAAGATAAAATTTTAAAAACAGAAGGCAAAGCTACGCCCCATATTGGCATACCTGCCCGCATTGAGGTAAGGGGGGAGGTTTATCTTGCAAAAGATGAATTTGTAAAAATCAACAGCCAGAGGGAAGAAGACGGTTTGCCGGTGTTTGCAAACCCCAGGAATGCAGCAGCTGGCTCCCTTCGGCAGATAGACCCGAAAATGACGGCGGCAAGAAAACTCAATGTATTCATTTACGGGGCGGCTTCAACGGCAACTTTTGCGCAGTACGATATATTTACTCATTACGGGCTTCTTGAATATATAAGGCTTCTGGGGCTAAGGGTAAACCCAAATGTTATAAAAGCAGCCGGTTTTGAACAGATAAGGGAATTTATAGAAAGCTGGCGGGAAAAAAGGCACAGCCTTGAATATGAGACTGACGGCATAGTAATAAAAGTAAACAGGTTTGACTTCCAGCAGCGCCTTGGCCAGACATCTAAAAACCCCAGGTGGGCGGCTGCTTTCAAGTATCCTCCTGAGCAGCAGATAACAAAAGTTTTAGATATTACAGTAAATGTGGGAAGGACAGGCACACTCACACCGGTGGCAAAACTTGCTCCGGTAAGGATATCAGGTTCAACAGTTTCAAACGCAACGCTTCACAATGAGGATGAAATAAAGAGAAAAGATGTAAGAATCGGCGACTGGGTTGTCGTTCACAAGGCCGGGGAGATAATACCGGAAATAGTAAAATCCCTTCCTGAGAGAAGAGAGGGCAATGAAAAAATTTTTAAAATGCCTGATAAATGCCCGGTATGCGGCTCAGATGTATCAAGGATTGAAGGGGAAGTTGCTCTAAGATGCACTTCTTTTTCCTGCCCTGCCCAGCAGTACGAGAGGCTAATACATTTTGCATCAAAGGGGGCTATGGGTATTGACGGGCTGGGGCCTGCCATAGTTGAAAAACTTCTAAAAAATAAAAAAATCAAGGACGCCGCAGATATTTACTACCTTGGTTATGATGATATAATTTCTCTTGAAAACTTTAAGGAAAAATCAACAAATAACCTTATTTCTTCAATAAATGCAAGCAAATCCAGGCCTCTTTCAAGGCTTTTATTTGCCATGGGTATACGTTTTGTGGGCTCACATATTGCAGATGTTTTGGCGGAAAACTTTGCAAATATTGATGATTTAATCAAAGCTGATTTTGAAAATTTAAGCTCAATTTTTGAAATAGGGCCAAGGATAGCGGAAAGCATAGTATCTTTTTTCAGGCAGGAAGCAAATATTGAAGTCATTAAAAAGTTAAGAAAAGCCGGGGTAAATTTTGCTTCACAGAGCAGGCAAATCACTAAAAAAGAAGCTATTACGGGAAAGACTTTTGTGCTGACTGGAAAACTTCCCACTTACTCAAGAGATGCAGCAGGAGATATTATAAAAAGCTATGGCGGAAAGACCGCATCAAGTGTGAGCAAAAACACGGATTATGTTCTTGCAGGTGAAGATGCCGGAAGCAAGCTTGCGCAAGCCCGAAGGCTTGGCATAAGGATTATATCAGAAGATGATTTTAAAAAAATGATTGAATAAAAAGATTTGCTTATGCCTGAATATACAAATTATAATAACAATGAAAGCAAAAAAAATAAGGTAGCTGCAAACGAAAGCCATAACTTAAGCAGGTATTACAAAAGCCGATTTAACAGTCAGAGAAAACCCCAGTCGCATAAAGAGAAGAATATAAAATGGAATTCCCTTGACGGTTTATTTTCAATACTTTTTCTGATAATTTCACTTGTCGGCATTTATTTTGCCACTTCGGCGCTTCTAAAATACCTTGGGCGCGAACAATTTATAGATTTAAATATAGCAAATATAAACAGCCTTACTTTTTCCATATTTTACAGCATACAGGTTCTTCTTATGCTGGGCATTGTCTGGTTTTTTGCGATATATCTTCGCGGCTCGGTACTTAAGGACCTTGGTTTTAAATATTACAGCATATTAAAGACTGTATGGTACAGTTTTGTTGCGCTTCTTGCTATTTTTCTTTTAAGTTTTGTTTATGTGCTTGCATTAAAATTTTTACTGGGCATAGAGGCGCCCTCAAGTAAAATAGAGGAGCTTATTTCAAATAATAATGTCTCAAGCAATATACTTATTGTCGTAACGGCGGTGGTGGCTCCTTTTTGCGAGGAAATCTATTTCAGGGGTTTTTTATATTCTGCTTTTAAAAAGAATTTCGGGGTAAACATAGGCCTGTTTCTTTCAGCGCTGCTTTTTGCGCTGGCTCATCTTGAACTTTACAGTTTTATACCGATAATGCTAATAGGCTGGATACTGGCATATATTTTTGAAAAGACCGGCTCCATCTTTACGGTGATATTTCTTCACTCTGTTTATAATCTTATACTCATATCTATTCTTCTTGGCAAAATAGATTTTGTAAGGATGTACTGATAAAGTAGTTTTTATTATGCCCTCATTTTGCTACAATAATAAACTGATTTTTAAATATTATAATAACAGGGCAGGGCAGTGCCTCAATGAAAATAATATCAGGACAGGAAGTCAGACACATTGCAAAGCTTGCAGAACTTGATTTCAGTGAAGAAGAGCTGTCAAAAATAACATCCCAGCTTGATGATATACTTGAACATGTTGCAATAATAACTCGGGCAGATACATCAGGCGCCGAACCGACTTCACACACTTTAAAAATAAGCAATGTTTTCAGGGAAGATAAAGTAAGGCAGTCTCTTGCAAAAGAAGATGCATTAAAAAATGCCCCTGAGAGATGTGGTGACGGTTTTCTTGTGCCGAAAATAGACTAGATATTGAAAGCTGTTTTAAAAATTTATAAAAAAATATTTTAAGGCATAAAAATGCGGCTTAATTTTCTTCCGGCATATGAATTGAAAAATATGCTGCAAAAACGTGAAATATCTTCTGAGGATATTGCTTCTCAATGCTTGAAAGCAACTGAGAGGCTGCAGGGCAAATTGAATGCATATATATATTTTGATAAGGAACATATGCTTTCACAGGCGCGCGCAGCCGATGCTTATTTAAAAGAAATTTGCGGTTCTTTTAATAAAAAAGACGGTAAATATTTTGATTTTACCGGCATACCGGTTGCTGTAAAAGACAATATCTGCACAAAAGATATAAAAACAACATGTGCTTCAAAAATACTTTCAGATTATGTCCCGGTTTATGACGCCACTGTCATCCAAAGGCTTAAAAGCCAGAAATACGTACTTTCAGGCAAATTGAATATGGATGAATTTGCCATGGGTTCTTCAAATGAGAATTCTGCGTTTGGCCCGGTAAAAAACCCGTGGGACACGGAGAGAGTGCCGGGAGGTTCAAGCGGCGGTCCTGCTGCAGCCGTTGCTGCAGGGCTTGTACCGTGTTCCCTGGGCTCAGATACTGGCGGCTCCATAAGGCAGCCTGCATCACTATGCGGTGTCGTAGGTCTTAAGCCCACATATGGCCTTGTATCAAGATACGGGCTGGTAGCTTTTGCATCTTCGCTTGACCAGATAGGCCCCATTACCAGAAACGTCACTGACTCTGCAAATCTTTTAAGCGCAATATGCGGATGGGACGAGTATGATTCCACTTCAATAAATGGGGGCCTGCATGATTATTGCCAGTTTCTTTATGACAATATAAAGGGGTTAAAAATCGGCGTGCCTCAGGAGCTTATGTCAGGCGGAGTGGATGCTGCCATAAAAGAATCTGTAAATGGCGTACTTAAGCTTGCAGAAAGCATGGGCGCAGTAGTCGAAATGACATCATTGCCTTCGTTTGAATATGCCCTCAGCGTATATTATATAATTGCGCCTTCTGAAGCCAGTTCAAATCTTTCACGCTTTGACGGGGTCAGGTACGGCTATAGAAACAGGGATGCAACGAGTTTGCGCAGCATGTACCGCTCAACAAGGGCGGAAGGTTTTGGCCCTGAGGTAAAAAGGCGCATTATGATAGGGACTTACTGCCTTTCATCAGGTTATTATGATGCATATTATGAAAAGGCCCAGCGTGTGCGCACCCTTATAATCAATGATTTTAAAAAAGCTTTCGGAAAATATGACGTCCTTATTTCGCCTTCATCACCCACGACCGCTTTTAAAATAGGCGAAAAATCTGATGATCCCCTGAGCATGTATATGTCAGATATTTGTACCATTCCTGTCAATCTTGCAGGGCTGCCGGCAATATCCATTCCTTCCGGGCTTTCGGAAAATAATCTTCCAATAGGGGTTCAGATAATTGCAGATACGCTCAGGGAGGACCTTATTTTCAAAACAGCATACAGCCTTGAAAAAGCGATAAACTTTAATAAATTACCGGTGCATTTATATGAGCAGTGAAAAAAATAATTTAAAGAACAGCAGCTATACAGATTCATCATATGAGACAATTATAGGCCTTGAGACACATGTGGAGCTTGCAACTAATACAAAGATGTTCTGCGGCTGCGCACTGTCATTTGGCGCAGAACCAAACTCTAAGACCTGTCCGGTCTGCCTTGGAATGCCGGGCACGCTGCCGGTCATAAATAAAAGAGCAGTGGAATTTGCTGTCAAAATCGCAATCGCATTGCACTGCAAAATAAACAGTTACAGTATTTTTCACAGAAAGAACTATTTTTATCCGGATATGCCGAAAAATTACCAGATATCACAATATGATTATCCTCTAGGAAGCAGCGGATATCTTGATGTCAATATGGGAGATTATACCAGAAGGATTGGCATAACCCGCGTACACATGGAGGAAGATACCGGAAAGCTTATACATACGGGCTCAAGCGGAAGGATAAGCGAATCTGATTCAAGCATTGTGGACTTTAACAGGGCAGGCACACCCCTTATAGAGATTGTTACAGAACCTGATATCAAATCTCCCGCTGAGGCAAAGGAATATCTTGTGGCGCTAAGAACACTTCTTTTATATCTTGACGTAAGCGACTGCAGCATGGAACAGGGAAGCTTAAGATGCGATGCAAATATATCTATAAAAAAGGCAGGCAGCCAGGGTATGGGCGTAAAAACTGAAATAAAGAATTTAAATTCTTTCAGGTTTTTGCAAAGGGGCCTTGAATATGAAGAGCAGCGCCAGGCGGCCCTTATTGAAAATGGCGAAAAAGTTATGCAGCAGACAAGGCATTACGACCATATAACCGACAGCACAAAAGCCCTGCGCTCAAAGGAAGAAGCTCATGACTACAGGTATTTTCCCGACCCTGACCTGGTGCCGGTCTTTATGGATGATGACATGGTTGAAGGCATAAAATCATCCATACCTGAGCTTCCATCAGCAAAGATTGAAAGATATAAAAGCGGTTTTGGCCTTCCTGAGGCAGACTCCAGATTTCTGGCCTCAGACAAAAACACTGCAGCATATTTTGAGAGCTGCGCGGCATTATGCAAAAAAGACAGATTAAAATCTGTAAGCAACTGGATTATAGGGGATTTCACTGCACTTTTAAATAAAGCCTCAATAAGTATTTCTTCTGCGAAAATAAAGCCATCCGGGCTTTGCAGCCTTATAGATATGATAGAAAGCGGCAAAATAAGCATAAGGTCGGCAAAATCAGTTTTTGAAGAAATGTTTAACAGCGGAAAAGAACCACAGGAGATAGTAAAAGGCAAGGATATGGAGCAGATAAGCGACGGGTCCGTGCTTGAAAAAATAATAGATGATGTGATAAATAAAAATCCTTCTGTGGTTGAGCAGTATAAAAGCGGAAAAGAAAAAGCAATAGGATTTCTTATAGGGCAGGTAATGGCAGCTACAAAGGGCAAGGCAAATCCGGCGCTTGTAAATGAAATATTGATAAAAAGACTTAAATTAAACCCTTAAATCTGGCGGAGCTCATTAAGTGAAACCAATTGATATAATATTTTCAAATCTTGGGGCAAATACATCTTTTCAAAATAACTATAAATCTGCTGTCATTCCTGCGCCAAGGCCTGGTGTGGGAAATCCCGTCTCCTCGACTACAGTAGAGCAGATGGAAATAATGGGTTCGTTTTTCCCTGAGGCCCATTATGATGCCGAAAAAATGTTTGAGCTTGCAAGGGCAAATTATGAAATACTTGGCTATGATATGATAATGCCCGTGTATTCTGTAGTCATTGAGTCGCATGCGATGGGATGCAGCGTTGACTGGGGCAAACCGCTTATGATGCCGAGAATAAGATATGCGATATGTAAAGACTATGAAGATATAAGCTTTGAAAAAAAAGATATAAAAAAAATACTTTTAAAAAATGATGCTGTCAGGGCAGTACTGAATTGCATTTCCAGGCTTAAATCCAAATATCCGGACATTGCAGTAACCGGTAAAGTTTTCGGCCCCTGGACGCTGGGCTATCATTTTTTCGGGGTTGAGCATTTTCTTATTAAGACAATTGATGACCCGGGCCAGGTTGTTAAAATAATTGAAAAACTTCTTGATATCACTATTTGTTTTTCTGACCTTCAGGTCCAGGCTGGAGCAGATATAATAACTGTTGCAGACCATGCAACTGCTGATTTATGCAGCCCTGACTCTTACAGGGATTTTTTAATACCTGTTCACAGCAGACTTGCAAAAGAAATAAAAGTGCCCGCAATACTTCACATATGCGGAAATACGCTTGACAGGCTGGATTATATATGCCGTACAAAAATTTCTGGATTTCATTTTGAATCGAAAGTTGATGCATGCACGGCATGTAAAATAAATGGCGGAAGAATAACGCTTATAGGCAATATAAATAATCCGTCGACACTGCTTTTTAAAACTCCCGGCGATGTTAAAAAAGAGGCAGAATATGCCTTTGCCTGCGGCGTAAAAATAATTGGCCCTGAGTGCGCTGTGCCTCTTACAACTCCTCTTGAAAACCTCAAGGAAATATCGCGAGTTGTACATAATCT
>JAFGMJ010000232.1 GCA_016927635.1 Actinomycetota bacterium | reverse complement strand
TTCCTGCCACAGCCTGTTAAGCTCGGTAGAGCCTATTTTTTTCATTGCGCCGTCAAAATCTTCAGATTCAAGGTATGCAAAAAGCGTGCCGTCTTTTCTGAAAAAAATCGAATAATTACTGATACCCGAATCGCTTATTATTTTTGCAAATTCCGGCCATATTTCATCATGAGCTTTTTTATATTCATTTTTCATCTCAGGCTTGATTTTAAAAATAAATGCAGTCCTGGTCATAATAATTATACCTCCCAAAAAATATATAAATTTTTTTAATAAAAATATTTAAACATTACCTGGTGATTTAAAGTATCCATTTAAGACTGTTTTACCGCTTTAATAAATTATTAAAACAGTTACTGGACTTAAAAATAAAGGCATCAAAGATAATTAATAAATTGTATACTTTGCCAGCTATTTAAATATGATATCTGATATTAAATCCATATTATCCACAAACCTGTATCCTTGTAGATTTTTATCTATTTCTTTTTCATGCTCCATCAGTTTCATTGCAAGGTCCTGGAACTTCCACATGAGCTTGACGCCAAGCGCAAGGGACTTGGCCCTGTCGTCCCTGGGCGCTATTATATCTATTGCACACCATCCGTTATAATCTGTCTTGTTAAGGTAATAATAGAACTCAAGAATTTCCCAGAAATTAACAGTGCCAAAAATCATGTCAGGGTCAGCATCCTTGTAATTTTCATTTATATGTATCTGGTAAAGTTTTCCCCAGTAGTCAAGAAGCGCCACAGACTCCCCTATGCCTTCTGCTGCCTGCAATGCATGGCCTATGTCAAGAGCGCATCCGACATTTTCCAGTCCGACATCATGTATAAAAGTCATTGATTTTCCTGTATCCCCTATAAGCTGCTTCTGCCTGGGATCTTTTAATTTGGCCTCCACAGCTATTTTCATGTCTTTTGCATACTCGCCGATTTCCCTGACAGTTTCAACCATATATTTCCAGCTCTCCACGTAATTTGTCTGGAACACATAATCATAGCCGTCATGAGCAGGCCACAGCAAAACGCTGCCAGCATTTACGGCCTTGCCAAAATCAATGGCTTCCTTGAATATTTTTACGGCTTCTTTTCTTATTTTAGCGTCATTTGTGCAGAATGAGCCATGCTTCCATTTCCTGTCGCCAAAACACTCTACAGCCATATTGGATACCTTTAAGCCGTAGTCGCCTATTTTCTTAACCAGCTTATCAGGGTCATTAGGAAGGGGTGTCACAGGATAAAAAGTAAAAAGCCCGTCAAGCCCTTTTATTTTCGACATGACCTCAAGCTGCTGCTCGACAGTCATTTCGTCATAATAACCTCCAGGGACATACCTTTCGGCATATGTGCCAAGGCACCACAGATGCGCGTCAACATTAAGTTTCATGATTTACTTCTCCTTTTAAAAATTAACTTGATATTTTTAATTTAAATAAATACAGGCGCATAAATAATGCGCTCGATTATACAAAACCCTAAAGATTAAACTCATCAATTATTTTATTAAGGGCATTTCTGTAGTAGGTAAAGTTTTCCCAAGTGCAGTCCATTGAAACAAAATGGTCCACATGTGGAATGTACCTGCCTTTCTTTAAAAGTTCTGTAACTATTGAAAGCTCCGCATCGATTTTTGCATTGCTGGAATCTTCAAATAGCACCCTTTTATCGAATCCTCCCATTAGCTGGAAACCAGGAAAGTTTTTTCTTATTCTGAGCATGTCATTTCCTGCAGCTCTTTCAAAAGGATACATTCCCGTTACTCCTGTTTCAATGATAAGCGGTATAAGGTCCTCAACATAGCCGTCGCTGTCTGTAAGTATTATGTCTATGCCTGCTTCTTTTGCAAAACTTACCATTTTTTTATATCTTGGAGCCAAAAATTCCCTGAAATGCTCCGGAGATATAAGAGAGCCGGCCCTTCCCGCCATGTCCTCCCAGATAAGTATGCAGTCCACCTTGACATCATTTATTATTGTCCCGTAATACTCAAGCAAAAAATTCAGGAAGGTTTCGCATATGTCGTGTATTAGTCCCGGGTCATCATACATTACCATCATATAATCAGTAATGCCCATTATCTGCCTGGGAAAACCGAGAAACCCTCCATTTGTGCCGCCAAGGCGTATTGGAAAATCCCTGTCTTTAAGTCTTGCAGCCAGGTTTTCCCAGTCCGGAGGCAGTCTTTTTTTAATGCTTTCTGAAGTATAATGCTGTTTGTAGTCCTGCCAACTTTTCCTGTCCTTAACAGGGTGGGCAAGCTCCATGGGCAGTGAAGTAATGTGTATGTCATTTTTAAGCAATACCCCATACTCATCCCTGTATATTATATGAGTTTCAGTCCTGTCCATTTCCTCGATTTTAAACATGGGGCTGTAATCTACCGGAAATTTTGTAAGATACTGATCCAGCCCGAAAACAGGCTGTATATTGACATCGCCAGCTTTTTCCATCTGGCTGTAAATGTTTTTATTTGCCATTATAGCGATTCCGTCTGATATTTTATCGGACACCGGCTCTATCATTTTAAGACCTTCTTTAAACCATCGCCTCACAGTGCCGGCCCAGTAACCAAACTCCACTTTGGGAATCTGGGCTTTGCTGTAATCGCCATCTTCCATCCTCATTATTGATAAAAACTTTTCCCTTGAGTTCATATTGCATCCAATCTTTTAAATAAACTATTTGCCCGGATATTTTTTACGCAATCACAAAATAAATTAATTAATCAGTAAAGCTGCAAATGCCTTTTATTCCTGATTGCATCTATTGCTATTACCAGTACAAGGAGTGCGCCCTTTACGACCATCCTTAAATAAACCGGCACATCCAAAAGCACCATTCCATTTGTTATTGTCTGTATAATCATCAGCGCAATAAATACTCCAAGATAGTTGCCCCTTCCTCCTCCTACGACTACGCCGCCTAAAACCACAATGGTAAGGACTTCAAGTTCTGCCCCGTTTCCATATTCCGGCCTGCCTGAGCCTAGCTGTGATATAAGAAGAAGCCCTGCAATCGCAGCGAAAAAACCGCTTATTACATATGATAATATCTTTATCCTGTCAACAGGTATGCCCGCAAGCCTTGCAAGTGTCTCATTGCCCCCAATGGTAAACAGGTCTCTGCCAAATCTTGTAAATTTGAATATAAGGGTTAAAACAACAAATGCTATGATTATATAAAGAGTAGTTATTGGAAAGACATTGCCAAGATAAATCCTACCGATGCTCTGTACAAAGAGATTATAGACACGGGGATTTAGATCTGCCCAGAAATAACATACGCCCCTGAATATGGCAAGTGTTCCAAGCGTCGTTATTATAGGGTTAATTCCGACTTTTGTTATTATAAGCCCGTTTATAAGGCCAACCAGGCACCCTATGAGAATTGCTATTATAAAAACATAAGGTGTTGGTATTTCTATTCCCTTCATTAAAAGGACAGAGCTGACTATTCCTGCAAGACCTGCCGTTGACCCTATTGCAAGATCGAACCCTCCGCCTATCATTACTACAGTTACGCCTGCTGCAAGAATGCCAAATACGGCAAAGTTGTTAAAAATACCCTTTATATTCTGTATAGTCAAAAATTTATCGCTTGTGAGGGAAAAAAGCAGCATCATAACAATATAAATCCCTATCAGCGTTGGAGTAGGGGTCCTTAAAAAGTTCAAAAAACCTGAATATTTTTTTACAGCTTTTTCCATTTACGTTCTCCTCCTGGCAACTGCCTGCCTAATTTCATATGTTGAAACTACAAGTATCAGGACAGAACCCTGCACCATCTGAATATAAAAGTAGTATATATTCATTATTGTCAGAAAATTATATAGTACGCTTAAAATCAGAACGCCGGCAAGGGTACCCAGAATCTGGCCCCTGCCTCCGCCCAGGGCAGTTCCACCCAGTATAATAGCAGATATAATCACAAGTTCCTGTCCCTGGCCATGCTGGGGCATTCCTACTGCAGACAGTGATGTAAGTACAAGTCCGCCGAGAGCTGCAGCCGCACCGCAGAATAAAAAGCCGATAAATTTCACTTTTTTAACATTTATTCCTGACAGAAATGATGCAAGCGGATTTGCGCCAATTGCATATATGCGCCTGCCCCATTTTGAATGGTTCATTATTACGTAAGTTATAACAAATGTGACCACAAGCAGAATAATCGGAAATGGTATTACTTGAAATACCATTCCCCTGCCTATATAGTCTATAACAGGATTTAATGCCAGTATTGATTCACCGTTTGTAAGGGTATAACCTATTCCCCTCCATATAAACATAGTCCCGATTGTAGCAATAATGGAATTTACGCCGACTACTGTTACCAGCATACCGTTAAATGCGCCCATTGCAAACCCGCCTGCAATTGCAATAATTACAACGAGCCAGCCAGGCAGGCCTCTTTCAAGCAATAAAGCTGTAAGGCAGGCGGTAAGGCCTATGTTCCCGCCGATTGAAAAATCAATTTCTCCCGAAACCATTACCATGGTAAGGACCGCAGCAATTATCCCTACAAATGAAAGATTGCTGACCATCGGGATAAGATTTAATTTTGAAAAGAAAAACGGCCTTCCAACATAAGAAAACAAAGCAAACATCACCACAAGTATTATAAATAGTATTACAGTGTTGTTAAGCCTTGTTTTCTTTTTTTGCGAAACTTCAACAGTTTTAATTTCTACCATATACCCTCCCTAAAATTTTACAGGCATGCTGAACGAAGCAGGCCTTCTTCTGAGGCATCGCATACTTTATATTCTTCCGTAAACCTGCCTTTGCTCATAACTATTATCCTGTCAGCTATTGACAGTATTTCCGGAAGTTCTGAGCTTATCATTATTATGGAAGAACCTTTTTCACATAAATCCTGCATGAGTTTATATATTTCAATTTTTGCCCCGACATCAACGCCTCTTGTCGGCTCATTTAAAATTATTATCTGGGAACCGCTTTCAAGCCACTTGGCAAGCACGACTTTCTGCTGGTTTCCGCCGGAGAGGCTGTTTACTTCCTGGTCAACCGAGGGAGTCCTTATACCTATCTCTTCGACCCATTTACCAGCTTTTTTATATTCCTGTCTTCTGGCAATAAGAAAACTTTTGCCAAGATCGGCAATGTTTGCAAGCGTTATGTTTTCCTTAACGCCCATCATCAGGGCAAGACCTTCTGCTTTTCTGTCAAGAGGGACCAGCCCTATTCTTGCATCTCTTGCCATGCTGGGGCTTTTAATTTTAAGTTTTTTACCATTAATAAATATATCACCGTTTTTTATTTTATTTGCACCAAAAAGCGCATTAACAAGAGAGCTCCTTCCCGATCCGAGCAGCCCGAATATTCCAAGTATTTCACCTTTTTTCAGATTAAAACTTATATTATCAAAACCGGCGGCAGTGAGGTTATTGACTTCCATGACAATTTCGCCAATCGGAACATGCCTTTTTGGATACATATCCTTTATATCACGTCCGACCATCATTTCCACAAGCTTATTGGAATCGGACTCTTTTGTTTTAAGGGTGCCCACTTTTTTACCGTCCCGCAATACTGTTACCCTGTCAGTTATCTCAAATATCTCCTTTAGTCTGTGAGAAATATAAATTACGGCAACACCTTTTGATTTTAATGTCCTGATAATCTTAAAAAGCGACTGTGTTTCCTCTTCTGAAAGCGCAGCCGTTGGCTCGTCCATTACAAGTATTTTTGCTTCCTGCGATATGGCTTTGGCAATCTCTACAACCTGTTTTTCAGAAACAGTCAGGTCCCCGATAATTGCATTCGGGTCTAGCTTAACGTTCATCACCGCCAGCAGGTCTTCCGCTTTTTTTGTCATGCCTTTCCAGTCCACTATCTTAAGCGGGCTTTTTATGATCTGTTCGCCTACAAATATGTTTTCAGCAACCGTAAGGTTGTTTATTGTATTTAATTCCTGGTAAATTACTCTTATGCCTGAAGCCATGGCTTCTGCAGGGCCCTTTATTTCAAACTTTTCCCCATCAATAAAAATATCTCCTGAGTCCTTTATATAATTGCCGGCAAGTATTTTTATAAGAGTTGATTTGCCCGCACCGTTTTCACCAAGTATTCCCAGCACCTCGCCTTTATATAAATCTATTGATACATCATCAAGCGCTTTGACTCCAGGAAATATTTTTGTGATATTTTCCATTCGCAAAATCATACTGTTATTATCTGACACTTTATCACCACCCATATAGCAAAATTGAGGAGACTGGCTAAGAAATACAGCCTCCTCAATTTTTAATAATCTATGACATTTTTAATATCTTTTTAGGCATATCATATTTTATTTTGTATTTGTATACTTATTATTCCGGATACCATTCGTCAATATTATCTTTGTTTATAACGACATTTTCAACATAAAGGAACGGCGGTACAACTTCACCCTGCATTAAAGCTACTGCTGCAGGTACAAGATACTCGCCATATTTTTCCGGGAAGAATGCTACAGAACCGTCAGTCTGTCCGTCACGTATCTGCTGTTTGCCAACATCATCGCAACCCATTGTTACTATGAACCATTTTTCAGGATCCCATCTTCCTGCAGTTTCTATAGCTGCAATACATCCGCTCATGGTCTGCTCGTTAATTGATGTCATGGCAACATATTCTGCATCAGGAATAGTGGAAAGTATGTCTGTCATGGCCTTATTTGCCTGCTCTGCTTCACCTGCGCCGCCGTCAGCCCTATATGTTATAGGATCTATTACTTCAGCGCCGTATTTGTCAACAAAAGCCTGGTAAAAACCTTCTGACCTTAACATAAGTACTTCGCCGCCTGCCGGGAACTGCATCAGTACTATTGCATCAAGCATATCTATTCCACCCATTGCCTCAACTGCTTCAACAGCATATTGGCCACCCAGATATGATACATAAAAGTTGTTTACTCCCATGAATGGAGCATTCGGAGTCGGTACATCTACAGCTATAATAGGTATGCCAGCCATGCTGAATTTGGTGGATATAATGCTGTTTACTTTTGCATCAAACTGGAAGTTAATCAGCACATCAGGGTTCTTTGCAAGCATTATATCAGCATTCTTAAGGCCTATTGTTGCATCATACTGGTTGTCAGCATAATACAGGTCTTCAGGTGCTCCGCCTGCAAGCGCCCACTGTTTCTGAACATCTGACCATACTGCTTCGCAGAATGGGATTCCGCCCATGATGTTTGTAAATGCAAGAGTTTTTCCTGTTGCAGGAGCATCAGGATAAGCCTCTCCTGCTTTGGCCACTTCCCTGAGCATTTCATAATAATCATATGCTCCTTCAGGAACAGCTTCAGTGGTCTCGGTTTCAGCTGCCGCTGCAGTAGTTTCTGCCGGCGCTGCTGTAGTTTCAGCTGCCGCTGATTCAAGTGCAGATTCTACAGCTGCAGATACTGCTGATGCCTGATCTTCGGTACAGCCTGAAAATGATATTGTCGCTATAAGCGCCACCACCAAAATTACTGCTAATGATATAACAGCTTTTTTCATTTTTCCTCCTTTTTATTAAGTGGTTTTTTAAAAGATTGTTTTTTGTTTGATATTTTCGCAAACTCCTTTCAATTCTGTTTTTTAATAAAAACAAAATATTTTTTGAGAATAAGAGATTATAAAAATTGAAAAATAATTTAGAAAAACGATTTTCTTAAAAATATCATACAAAAAATATTTTGTCAATATATAAAGTTTTCAAAAATATTACTGCCCAAATTAATTTTTCAATAAAAAAATTGT
>JAFGMJ010000231.1 GCA_016927635.1 Actinomycetota bacterium | reverse complement strand
AATTTAAATTTAATATTTATAAAAAAATGATTGCCTTCAAGCAACTGGGATGATAAGCATATGGATATAATCTGTGAATTAATGCGGCTCAAACGCGAAAATGTCAAGGATTATATCGACTTTCATAATAACACGTGGCCTGAGCTAATAAAGATATTAAGGGATGCAGGATTTATTGAAGAATATATATATATTCTTGACACCCTGGTTATAGTTATTATGAAATGTGAAAATTTCAGGATAGCCCTGGCAAAAGCCGAGAAATCAGAAGTTTTTATGAAGTGGAGAGCAATTGTAAAGAAATGGATAGTCAGTGATGAGCTATTTTTCCATACAAAGGAAATATTTTTAAATCTTCAGCCAGTTTGGAGGCTTGACAGCTTTGATAGAGATGGTTTTTTAAAATAAACAAATATTAAAAAATAATCTAATTATAAAACCACACAACTTTACCATTAGTAATAAAACACAGAAAGGGGAGCAAAATGTCACTGCCGGATAATGAGTTTACAGCAAGGATTGAAAAAGTAAAAGAAATTGCAGCAAAAAATAACCTTGATTTTATTTTTGTTTATTTTGATGAATACAATGTAATGAACGGCAGATATCTCACAGGTTGGTGCCCGACTATAGAGAGAGGAGCTGTAATCGTATCAAATTACTGTGAACCATTTCTAATTGGGGGTCCGGAAGCTGGACCATATGCAATACTTGAATCAAAAATAAAAACTACTGAATCCAGCCTGGTTTTTATGGTTCCTGAGGAAGAATATCCAGGCTCAGAAATATTGAGCTTTTCACAGATATCTAAAAAACATTTTGGAGGCAGGCAAATTAAAAAAATTGGGCTTGTCGGCACTCAATCACTGCCGCTGCAGATTTACAACCAGCTTGCAAGCGAATTAAAAAATGTACAAATACTCGATATCACAAAGGATTTTGAGATATTGCGATATGTTAAGTCGCCATGGGAAATGGAGATGGTAGCAAAGGCCTACGAGATTGCCGATGAAGGTTTTAAAAAACTAATGGAGTCTGTTATTGAGGGCAAGCGGGAATATGAAGCTGCTGCTGAAGCAGAATACATACAGAGGAAGATGGGCGGAGAAGGAAATGGCTACAGGACTATTGTCGGCACTGCAGAGAGGGCAATAGGTATTGTGACTCCTGCTAGTGACAGGATATTTAAAAATGGCGAAATTGTACTGGCCGGTTTTTCCCCCAGGTTTAACGGATATAGTGCTACTGCCTGCAGCCCTATAGTGGTTGGTGGAAAGCCGGACAAGACACAGGACAGGTTTATTAAGGATATCTGCCAGGCACTCTTCCTTACCAGAGAGGCATTAAAACCGGGCCTTTCAGGAAAAGAAATTGACTCGGTGCCAAGAAAATATCTGCTTGAAAGAGGTTATGAAAAATATATGATAATGCCATTTGTGCACAGTTCAGGCCTTTCTGAATTTGAAAGGCCATTCTTTGGCCCTGGAAGTGAAGATATAATACAGCAAAACCAGGTTATCTGCATAGATATAGCATTATTCGGTCATGAGGAAATACCTGGCATAAGAGTTGAGACTACATACAGGACCACAAGCACCGGCTGTGTACCTTTTTCACCTTTTATGGAAAAGCATTTTGGATTTTAAATTCATAAATTAAAGCAGGGACCGGTTATAAAAAGACCAGGCATTATTACTAAATTTATCAGGATCTATTAAAAATAATTGCCCCACCCTGCCCATGCATTGAAATACGATAAAAAATGTTTTAAGAATAGCGCTCAGTTAATTGTTTTAACAGACTCTCTCTCAACTAGTTTTACATCAAGTATTATTTTGTGGTATTCCCTGTTTTTTTCTTCAATCTGGTCAAGAAGTATTTTTATGCCAAATTCTCCTATTCTGATTTTCGGCGCATGTATTGTGGTTAAGGGCGGAGCGAGATATGCAGTCATAAAGATATTATCATAACCCACGACACTTAAATCATCAGGAATTTTAAATCCCAGTTCTTTTGAAGCTTCATAAACTCCAATTGCAAGCATGTCACTTACACATAAAACGGCTGTAAAATCATTATTCTGGCCGGGTTGCCTTAAAGGGTAAAGCTGACTGATTGCCATGTTCCCACCCTCTATTGATGTTCCGATATATTTTACTAGCGCTTTGTTTATTAAAATACCGTGTTTGGACATAGATCTGGCATAACCCTTATAAAAATCTTTGGAAACTGATAGCTGCTCAGGGCCGTTTAGAACCAGTATTTTTGTATGTCCTCTTTTAATGAGGTATTCTGTTGCAATAAAGGCTGCACTTGCATGGCTAACATGGACATAGTTGATATTATCTATTTCAGGTGCAAAATCTATATAAACAGCTTTTAACCCCTGTGATCTTATAAGTTCAATATTTTCTGACTTTATATTGATAGGTGAGATTATAATACCATCTACCCCTTTTGAAAGCATAGTTATTATATTTTTCCTTTCCAGGTCCAAATCAAAGTTTGAGTCACACAGAAGCATTGTATAATCAAGATCATTTAATGTTTCTTCAATTACTTTAATAGTTTCATAATAAAGAGGGTTCTTAAGATCATTTAATATTATTCCGATGGTCTTGGTTTTTTTATTACGTAATCCTTTTGCGAGCATGTTAGGATAGTAGTTCAGTTCCCCTGCTATTTTTAATATTTTTTCAGCAGTTTCTTTATTGGCTGTTGGGTCCCCCCTTAAAGCTCTCGAAACAGTTGAGCAGGATGTGCCCGAAACTTTTGCAAGATATTTAATATTT
>JAFGMJ010000230.1 GCA_016927635.1 Actinomycetota bacterium | reverse complement strand
ATTAAACAGCAAGGGCTTTTTCAATATTATAATAAAAGGAAAAACTGAAGAGAAAATAATAGTAAACAATGTAAGAGGGGTGCATGCTTCAGATAAAGAGAAAGTTGCAAATGAACTCGCAACAGCAGATATTGCAGCAACATCAGTTGGCAATAATGCTCTTATTAACATAATGCCCTTATTAGCCCAGGGACTGAAAAAAAGATATGAAAAAAACAGCAGCTTGCCCCTTGATATTATAATAGCTGAAAACATGCGCAATGTTTCACAGTATTTTAAAAAAGAGCTCACTGTGCTGCTGGGCATAGGCTATCCCATGGAAGAACTGCTGGGCCTTATTGAGACAAGCATTGGGAAGATGGTCCCCATAATGTCAAAAAAAGACATGGAAGAGGATATACTTCAGATTTTTGCTGAACCATATAATGATTTAATTCTTGACAGTAAAGCTTTTAAAAATCCAATACCCAATGTAAAAGGGCTTTGTCCAAAAAATAATATTAAAGCCTGGGTTGACAGGAAGCTTTTTGTGCATAACCTTGGCCATGCCGCAGTCTCATATATCGGTTATCTTCACAACAGGGATTTTGTATACCTTTATGAGGCCCTGAGTGTAAAAGAGATTTTTAACCGGGTAAGGAATGCAATGAAACAGTCTGCAGAAATACTGATAAAACATTACCCGAATGAATTTTTAAAAAAAGATCTTGATGAGCATATTAATGATTTGCTCGAAAGATTTTCTAATGTTTCCCTTGGGGATACCATTTACCGTGTCGGTATGGACCTTTTAAGAAAACTGTCAGGCCAGGATAGGCTGGCAGGCGCAATAATGCTGGGGCTTGAACACGGCATGGCTATTGACAATATATTGCATGTACTTGTATGCGGCTGCTATTTCAGGGCAACCGGCGAGTCAGGGCAGATGTTTGAAAGGGACAGGGAATTTGTTAAGAAATATTTTTCCAAAGGATTGGAATATGTGCTTATAAATGTATGTAGTTTTGATAAAATAAAACACGAAAATATCATAAGCCAGGCTCTAAAAGAAGAAATAAATATTAAAAAGCTTTATGAAATTGCTTAAAATATATTAATGCCTTTGCCTGATATTTATATGCCGTATTTATACCTCTTCTGCATTTCTTTTATATCCTGCCTGGTTTTTGGGCTGTAATCTTTTAGCTTTATAAGATTCTCATGTACTGCGTCAATAATATTTTCCTTTAATGGGAAAAACAGCTCTTCAAGCTCAGCAGCCGGCGTTATCCAGTTTCTTGAGCCTATTACTACCGGAGGAGCGTCAAGAAAGTCAAATGCGAATTTTGTAATATTTGAAGCGACATTATGCATATAAGAACCCCTTTCAACAGATTCTGAACCAAGCAGCACTTTACCCGTTTTTTTAACAGATTCTATTATCATATTATAATCAAGCGGAACAATACTTCTTAAATCTATTACCTCTGAGCTTACAGCATAATTCTTTTCAAGAATTTCAGCTGCATCAAGAGCAGTATAAAGGAAAGGGCCCAAGCATGCTATTGTTATGTCTTTTCCATGGCGTCTAATAGCTGGCTTGCCAAACTCAACTTCATAATAATGCTCAGGAACACCTTCTTTGCAAAACATTTCAGGATAATGGTAAATTTTCTGGCTTTCAAAAAAAACTACAGGATCACATTCTGATAATGCTTTATTCATAAGCCCTTTTGCATCATAAGGGGTAACGGGATAAACAGCCTTAAGCCCAGGTATATGATTTATTATTGCTGACCAGTCCTGTGAATGCTGTGCCCCATATTTGGCCCCCACTGAAATTCTTAACACAACAGGCATTTTAAGAATGCCGGCAGACATACTCTGCCATTTAGAAAGCTGATTAAATATCTCGTCTCCTGCCCGTCCCATAAAGTCACAATACATAAGCTCGCAAACAGCCCTGCCTCCTGCAAGACCGTAACCTACTGCTGCACCAACAATGCCTGCTTCTGATATTGGCGAGTTAAAAAGCCTGTGATATGGAAGAGCTTCAGTCATTCCCTGATAAACTGCAAATGCGCCGCCCCAGTCCCTGTTTTCCTCACCAAATGCAATCATTGTTGGGTCTGTGCAGAAACGGTGCATCATAGCTTCAAAAATACCGTCCCTTATGTTGTATGCTTTTGCTGCGGACACTGGCTTTCCATTATTGTCTATGTTTTTACGAATTTTATTGCTAATCTGCTTAACTCTCGGATTTTCATCAATACTGCCCTTTATTTCCGGATCTGCTTCACCAAGTTTTTCAGCTTTTTTATTTGAAAACATTACTGTTGAAATATAATCTGAATCAGCTTTTAAGCGGGGCGATATTTCAAGGTCTGCAGCCATTTTAAACATTTCAAATACCAAATTTTCTGCAGAAGAACTTATATCATCAAGTTTTTGAATCGAAAAAATATTATTTGCTACTATTTTTTCTTTGAAGACTTTTATTGCATCCGCATTTTCCCATTTCTTTATCTCCTCCCTTGTTCGGTAACTTGAAGCATCAGAGGGAGAATGCCCGCTTATTCGATAAGTTACAGTATCAAGAAGGACGGGCCCAAGACCATTGAGTATAATTTCTCTTTTTCTTTTGAATGCATCAATTACTGCAAGCGGATCGTATCCGTTAACTCTTTCAGAGTGCATCTGTTCAGGGTTGATTCCTGCTCCCAGGCGGGCAAGTATTTTATATCCCATTGTCTCACCGCTTGTCTGGCCGCCCATGCCATAATGGTTGTTCATACAGTTGATTATAAGAGGTAAACCTCCTCCAAGACTTTTATCCCAGAGAGTTTTGTATTGATCCATAGTTGCAAAACAAATACCCTCCCACACAGGTCCGCAACCAAAAGATGCATCTCCTATATTTATAATTACTATTCCTTTTCTACGGTTTACTCTTTTAAAAAGCGCCGCCCCAGGACCAATCGGGCCGGAACCTCCAACTATTGCATTATTTGGGTATATTCCAAAAGGCGGGAAAAATACATGCATAGAACCGCCAAGGCCTTTATTGAAGCCAGTGTTTCTGGCAAATATTTCTGCATATGCACCATATATAAGGAATTTTTCAGCAAGTTCTTTTATGCTTCCATTGTGTTTTTTATCTAAAACATTAAGTATAATGCCATTAATATATGTCTCCATTATTTCCTGTATCTTCTTATCTTCAAGCTTTCTTATCGCAGAAAGGCCTTTGGCAATAACTTCACCATGGCTTCTGTGTGAACCAAAAATATGGTCATCGCAGTCAAGAGTAAAAGCCTGCCCAACCGCCGCAGCTTCCTGGCCTATTGATAGATGCGCCGGACCCTTATGGTCATATTTTACATCCCGGTAAGATCCTTCCCTCTTTATTTTATCCAGTATTGTCTCGAATTCACGCAGCACACACATATCATAATATATATTTTCAAAATCCTGAGGAGAAAATATTTCTTTCTCCTCCTCTATCGTTTTACTGTAAGCGTTTATATCTATCGGGTCAAACTTTATTTTCCCTTTTTTTAAAATATCTTCCGGTAATATTTCAATTTCTTTTGTCATTTTGTTCCAGGCCTTTCCAAAATTTAATGTAGTTTTAAAAAAATATTTTTTCTAGAGTATTTTGTAAATACCAATTTTATTAAAATAATTTATAAATTAT
>JAFGMJ010000229.1 GCA_016927635.1 Actinomycetota bacterium | reverse complement strand
ATAATTAAAAACAATTGATTTCTTAACTTATTTTTTCCAGCCTTTCCTCTTCGGAAATCATGTTTGCGCAGTCATCGACAGCCAGGCAAGCGCCATCAAAGAACATAGTTTTTAGTTTTCCGCAAGCAGCCTTTACACCTGCAAGATGCGGCGCATCCAATATCCCTCTTTTTATAGATTCAGCAATTATTGCAGGCTCCGAGAGCGGATCCTCATATTTTTTATCAGAATCAAGATCCTTTATCTTTTTAAGTATCAGTCCTGCATCATTTATAAGGGTGTTCTTTCTTGCGCTCACATTAATATCAATTTTCATATCAGGGATTCCATAAATACAGTTCTCAATGACTTTATGCACAATACCACAGCTTTCAATTATATCCTCGGGCTTTGCAGCATAACTTGATTCACAATAGGCGACCACATGTACAATAGATGGGCTAAGCTGCATTTGAAGCATTGTAGAGGATGCAAGCTGGCCCTTGCCCTCATTAAAATCAGCAGGCATACTGTAAAGACCCGTCCTTGTTTCCCTGTATGTGTGAAAATCATCATCATGCAGAGATTCTATCATTTCGACTTTTGCAAGCATCTTTGCAAGGTCCATTATAAAAGATGTTTCGGGTGGCGTATTGAACATATATTGTGAAACATAATGATTCACACCCATTTTTTTTGCATTATAGGCAGCAAGATAAGCAGCTGCAACTGCAATTGAATCGGAAGAATACCTGAGGCTCCAGTGATGGGATTCGTTTACTTCTACAGGTACGCCTTTTTTGCCATGCCAGGCCATAACCTGCTGGTTTTCCCTTATGGCAGTTTCAAGACCGCGCTGGCTTCTATTATCTATTTCATTGTACCAGCAAAGCGGAATTGCACACCAGGCATTATTAATATTTTTTAAAAGTATTTCGGCAAATTTTAAAACATCATTTGTGCCGCTGTAGCATCTCATAAGCGGGTAGTTTCCTGTCCTTGAAGCAGCATATAGGGATGCCAGGTCTGCCTCGCTCCTTACAGGCACGCCTCCTGCACCATCCTGCTGCCTGTCCATCTTTTCAGGGTTAAAAAAGAATTCCTGCGCATTCTGGTCAGGCCCTATTGAAACCACGTCAAGAAGCCCGGATTCCGATATCTTTCTTATACCGTCTATAGTTTCTTTCATTGTAGGCCTGCCAAAATGATGGCGCAAAAGAGGATAAGGGCTTTTGAAAGATATCCTTTCAATCAGTTTCTGTGGCAGTTTTTTTCCAATTATACCTTCAGATTTTTTCCCTTTTAAATACTTTTCCACATATTCGGTGGATTCACCGCCTGTAAATACTATGTCGAATTTGTCAAGTAGTTTTTTCTCCTTAAGAAAATCCGCTACAGAAGCGGTAGTTCCAATTATGAAAGATATATCTTTGTTTAAATATATTATCCTGTTTTGTAAATCCCTGAAAAGCTCTTCTGAGCTTTCAGGAGAAAGCCTGTAACTTACCCCCACTATCTCAGGCTTGAAGTCCTTTATTGCCTTGTCGAGCCTTTCAATATCAATGGCTGAACCGATATATTTTGTATTATAGCCAAGCTTTGAAGCTATATTTAAAAAATTTATTATTCCTGCTACATGCACGCAGCTTCCTATGCTTGCTCCAAGGATTTTTTTCATAATATCGACCTCCGGAAAGATTTATACGCAAATCATTTTTTTTTGGGGATTCCATCTATAAAAACATCCCTGATCTGGTCAAGAGAAAGGCCCCCGAGTCCCAGTTTTGTAAAATTTCTTCCTGATTTTGAAAAATCAACTTTAAAAATTATGTTTGCAAGATTTATAAGCGATTCTGTTGCAACAGTCGAAACGCCAAAAGCTCTGCCAAACTCAGCAATCGGAACAAGACTCATCGGAACGTCTTCTGTAATATATCTTATATTTGTGGTTTTTGGTGCCATTATGCCATAATAGCCGGGATTGCTGTGAATGCCGTCAAAAAGATTATCTTCTATCACATTATATGCCATTGTAAGCCAGTCAAGCGCAGTAAGCACATTTTTACATCTCAGCATATGCGCCACCTCTACTCTCTCCCTGTCCACAGCCTCAAGAACCTTTGCCACAGAAGGCGTCACTCCTTCGATATAGAACTGGAAATTGCCCATTGTGGATTCTATCCTGCTTGCATTGAGTATTGTTATTGCAGGATGAAAAACAGCTCCGATATTGTTAAAACTTGTTTCTATTACACTTGTACCGGAAATAAACTCCGGGAAAGCTTCGTTTATTTTGTCAAGCGCCTCATCAGTTTTTACAGCAGGAATCGCTGCAACCGGTATTGCCTGCTTTATCCTGAAGATTTTAACTGAAGCCGGACCCATTCCCCTGCTTGCATATATGAATGTCTGCGCCTCAGCAACTGTAATATTGCTGTTATTGCCGCGCTCTCTTAATATATTTATGAATTCAAGAGCGCCGCATGTCCTTCCGGGATTTAAGACAACTATCTGTCCGTCTTTTAAATGGGGGGCGCATCTTTCAGCTATCGCAGCATGAGCAAATGCGGGAACACAGACCATTATAACATTGGTATCTTTGATGATTTCAGCAATATTGTCAGATGCAAGGTCTATTTTACCAAAACCTGTTATTTCTCCTTCGATTTCTATGCCCTTAAGCTTTATTATGGGCATAATTTTTGCAAGAGTCCTGTTATATAATTTAACGGGAAATCCTTTCAGCGCAAGGTGCGCAGCCATGGCTTTGCCTCCATGACCTGCTCCGACTACAGCAAACCTGGTTTTCTCCATATCGTCTCCTAACATTTATTTCTATTTATTGAATACTTTAATTTCTGTATGGGCTTTTTCTTTAATAAGTGAAAATTTTGAAAATATACACATATCCAGGTATTTAACTATTAGAAAATACATACTGATACCATATTTATAAAGCATGTTTTATATAGAATAAGGATAACATATTTTGTGATTTTAATGCAAAACTAAAAAGGCCGGGCTCTGGAATTATTATGCTGCCTGGGGTATATTTATATAAAAAGGAGAAATGCAAAAATTTCTTTTAATGAGTCTGCTGCTTTTGAAAAGTACTTAAAAAGAGGAGCAATCTATGATAATAAAACAATTTTTTGACCATTTTACTGCCCATAGCTCATATCTTTTAGGCAAAGGCCCGGTATGCGCGATTATAGACCCAAGGCGTGATATTGACATATATATTGAAGAAGCGCAGAGGCTGGAAATGAAAATCACCCATGTTTTTGAGACTCATCTGCATGCTGATTTCATATCAGGCCATATTGAATTAGCAGAAAATACAGGCGCTGAAATCTATGGGCCCCAAAAAGCCGGATTTGCTTTTAGCCACAGGGGTTTAAAAGATGGTGACAGTTTAAATCTGGCTGATTTAAAGATAAATGTAATTGAAACGCCAGGCCACACCCCAGAGATGATAAATTTTGTTGTATCTGATAAATCCGTCAGTAAAAATAACCCATCTGCAATTTTTAGCGGCGATACTCTTTTTGTCGGCGATGTCGGCAGGCCTGATATGTTTCCCGGCAGAAAAGAAGAGCTTGCAGAAAAGCTTTTTTACAGCTTAAAAGATAAAATTTTTGAACTTCCTGATTATTGCGAAATATACCCTGCACATGGAGCAGGTTCGCTCTGCGGAGGAAATATCTTATCAAAAGGATGGAGCACTATAGGGTTTGAAAGAAACAGTAACAGGCTTTTAAAAGCAAATAAACTTGATGAGTTCAAATCCCTGCTTTTTGCTAATGAATTGCCGATGCCGGACCATTTTAAAAGATGCTCAGAGATAAACCGTAAAGGGCCTGCTCTCTTAAAAGATATACCTCAGCCGGTATGCATAAATGCAGATGAAGCCAATAAAATGCTCTCTGACAGTAAAAAAATAATTGTGTGCGATATAAGAAGCTACGATGCGTTCGGTGGACAGCACATAATAAGTTCATTTAATATAGATTTCAATGGAATTTTCGGAAATTATTCCGGATGGATGCTGCCATTTGACAGCGAGATAATAATAGTATCTGAAAATGTGCAGGATGCAATTACTGCAGCAAAGGTTTTAAGGCGTGTAGGCATTGATAGAAAAGTGTACTATATTAATAAAGGAATGGATTCATGGGCGTTAAACGGCTATTTTACTTCTCATATTCCACAGCTAAATCCTGCAGAGCT
This sequence comes from Actinomycetota bacterium, assembly GCA_016927635.1. Lineage (GTDB taxonomy): Bacteria > Actinomycetota > Humimicrobiia > Humimicrobiales > Humimicrobiaceae > VGAZ01. The sequence goes on along the minus strand of JAFGMJ010000229.1, from coordinate 2,767 downwards.
GAAAGATATGGCAGATATGACAAGCAGGTTTGTAATACTGGATGTAAGAAACCTGTATGAGTTTGAAAGCGGCAATATAGACGGGGCTATAAACATTCCTGTACATGAATTGCGGTATAATTACAGTCAATTAAATACAGCTGATAATCTGCTGGTTTACTGTGGTTCAGGAAAACGTTCAAGCCTTGCCTGCAGCATACTTGAGATGAAAGGCTTTAAGCATTTATTCAATATTGCAGGCGGATATAATGCATACGAAAGAGTTTTCTCAAATAAGCCGGCCATTTTTTGATTATATTATTTCACCCTTTGTGCTGAAATTTACCGTTCTTACAGGTATTTTCCTGCCCGCATTTTCCATTATTTAAAGCATCCGGATAATCGTCTAGAGGAAATAAATCAAAACTTAAACTCATAAATGATATTATAATAATATCATTATATGCAAGCAGAGAGTCAAGGTGTTTTTAAAAAAAATAATGTAAAATATACAATATTGTTGTTAATAATTATTGCATTTTTGTATAATTGTATTTTATGAGAGGCAAGCAAATGTTTAATTATGGATGGCCTGCAAATACGGTTATAGTTCTTTCAATACTTAGCATGATGATGCTTGCTGTGTTGCTTTTTTCGGCACTGCAGATAAAACCTTCAAAAGAAGTTGAGGTCCTGAAGTATTTTGATGGACAGTTCCTGGAAAAAGCGGCAGCATACAACAGGATATCATTGCTGGTTTCAATTGCTGAAAGGTTTATCTACTGGACAGTTATGTTCTGTGCCGTAATCCTTTTATGGAAAAATTTACTTATAAATAAAAAAATCAATTTCATTCTGGCGTTTTTTATATTTGCAGCATTTCTTACCATTATTTACATTGTTCTTCTTCCTTTACAATATTACAGGGGTTTTGTGCTGGAACACCGCTTCGGGCTTTCAAACCAGGGCTTTGGCGCCTGGCTTGGAGATGTTGCAAAAGAGAGAGCTATATCGCTTTTTATTTATGCACTGGTAATGACTGTACTGTATATACTTATAATATACCTGCCAAAGAACTGGTGGCTTGCCGCTGCGGCGATTTTTATTATTTTTATAATTGCTGCAAATTTTTTATTCCCTGTTCTTATAGATCCTTTGTTTTATAAATTTACTCCTTTAGACAATAAAAACCTTGAAAATAAAATATTTGCAATGGCTGATAAGGAAAATATTAAAATAGAAAGTATGCTTGTTGCAGATGCCAGCAAGAAGACAAACAGGATAAATGCTTATTTTACCGGCATTGGTAAAACAAAACGAATAGTAATATATGATAACCTCATAAATAAAAACACAGAAGAGGAGGTTCTTGCAGTGATTGCCCATGAAATGGGCCATTATAAATACAGGCATATTTTCATTAGTATGCTTATAGGTTCTGCCAGCGTTGCCCTGGTATTGTTTATTTTAAGGCTTATGCAGGCACACTTAAATGTTTCTGCGAGCGTTAGGCTTGTGCTTGCGATGTTTATTGTCTTTTCTTTTGTTTCCTATATTATAATGCCCCTGCAGAACTTTATTTCAAGACAATTTGAAAAACAGGCAGACAGGACTGCTGTCGAGCTTACAGCTGATCCAAAAACTGCAATTCTGGTTTTTAAAAAACTTGCAAACACAAATCTTTCAAATGTTAATCCTCCGCCGCCAATTAAATATATTATTTACAGCCACCCGCCCATTATTGAGCGTATAAAGTCTGCAGAAACTTATCTGTCAAATTAACTGTAATGCAATATTGTTTAAAAAACCTATACTATTATAATTTTTTAAAAATATTAAAGAAAACAGGATTTTTTCATTAAATTGCTTTGAAGATATTTATTGAAAAACTGAAAAAATTTTTATTCAGCTCATCCAAAATATTAGTCATCAATTTTTACAGAATTATCTTAAGAAAAAAATATTCAATTTAAAAAGATTTCCTAATGACAGGCCGGCAATACTGCGCAGGCCGGTTCTTGAGGGGTTTGTTACAATATTTTGCAATGCCTTCAAAAAAGTTTATATTTTTATTGGCAATCCGATAGATCCTGATGCCATATGATCGGCCTGGCCATCTTTAAACGGATGCGAAAAATTTAAAATCATATTTGTTTTTTACTTCAGTTCTGCAGTGCAGTTGGGGCATCTTGTTGCCCTTATATCTATTTCAGTAAAACAGAACGGGCATGTCTTCAATGATTCTTTAACAGCCTTCTCTTCCTTTTTCTTAAGCGAATTAAGCGCTTTTATTATGAAAAAGATAACTATAGCAATTATTAAAAAGCTTATAATTGTGTTTATAAATAACCCATAGTTAAGTGTGACGGCGCCCGCTTCTTTTGCAGCTTCAAGAGAAAGATAAGGTGGAGGAGTTGCTCCTCCTTTTAAAACTGCAAAAAGATTTGCAAAATCCACTCTGCCAAGAAGCAGCCCTATCGGGGGCATAATTATATCATTTACCAGTGAGTTTATAATTGCGCTGAAAGCAACACCAATAATAATGCCCACCGCCAGGTCTATAACATTGCCTTTAAAGATAAATTCCTTAAATTCTTTACGCATTTTTATAACCTCTGTAAATTAAAATAGATTATTGCAATTATTATATAAGATTTATAATTATTGGAAAACAGTAAAAGTATACATTTTTTAGCATTTTTAAAGCATCTCATTAAATAAATAACTGCAAAAACTATTATTCTCTACAGAAGAAGCAGGTAAAGATTAAATATTTTTTCGTTAAATT
>JAFGMJ010000228.1 GCA_016927635.1 Actinomycetota bacterium | reverse complement strand
CCAGGCTGTAATTAAGTTTATCGTAGTAGGTAATGTTTGAATAAAAAAACCCATGGTGCCATTCTTTATCTTCACCATTAATATCCATGTATTTTACTCGCACCTGCACCGCGCCTTCAGGAAAACTGCTCTTATTGACATTTGCTATATTGCCGCCTTCTTCATAAATGACTTTGCCTATAAGCCATATATTGATTGAAGAATATTCTTGTAAATCCAGGCCCAGCTCCTGGTAAATGCCTGCTGCTCCCCCGTCCATTGCATTGCTTTCCCTGCGAAACTCTGCAACCTTGATAAACATGGGGTCTTCTTTTAATAAAACTTCATTGCCCGAATTATCCCCGGAGCTGTCCTGCAGCCATTGTTGCCATTCCTCCAGCCCTGATGAAACCGGTTTTGTCATAAGCAGGCCCTCTCCTTCAATTAAACCCGGATTTTCAAAATATACACTACCTGGCCCGATTCCACTTCCTTCCTTTAAAGTATCATTTGTGGTTTCTGCATTATTATTGTTATTTTCATTTATAATAAACCCCTTTAAAATCACGAATTCCTGCCTTCCGGAATAAGTGATTGTCCCGGACAATAAAATACATTTCACTTCAACTTCATCATACCCGGTTTTGCACCAGATATTTAATGAGCCTTTTTCTGAAGTCTCTTCTGCTGTTTTTTCCCATTGAAGTTTTTCCATCTCAGTATTGTAAAAATTAATTACCTCCTCTTCACTGGCCTTAATAACATAAACAGTATATAAAACATTATGGAATTCGGCGTGGATATCTATAAGCTGGTTTTTAAATTCACCCATTTGCATATTCAGCTCATAATCATATGTTGAGCCAGGATAGTTTGGAACATCTCCAACTCCAAGGCCGTCAAGCAGGCTTATCACACCTTCTGTTTTGCTGAATTCCTCATTAATTTTCTTCATCTTTTGTGAAGCATTGTAGAGTTTTTCATTGGATAAACACCCTGCTGCAGGTAAAACCATGGAAAGAATAAGAAAAGTGATAAAAAAATAAAAAAGTATTTTTTTACATTTCATAAATTGCCTTTCTTTATATGCAAGCAATAAATAATATAATTATATTTAGAATATTACTCAAGCACAAATAAAAAGGATTTATTTTTTAATTACTGGCGAAGTGTGGCGCCAAATTTCCTGCCCAGGGTTTGTACGATTCTTTTAACTATAATATCAACTTCTGTGTCCTTTAAAGTTCGCAAGTCATCCTGGAAAGTGAGAGAGTAAGCCATGCTTTTTTTATCTCCCTCCACCTGCCTGCCTTTCTATTGCTTTTTTAACTGAAAGCACTTAATATAAAAATAAGAAATTTATATCTTGAATATTGACTTTTATCATGAATAAAAGAAATATAATCAGGCCTTTTCTTTGCATGCTTATTTCTGTCTTGCTGCTGTTTTCCCTGGCTCTTCCAGGCTGCGCTAGCTCCAAAGATAAGTCTAAAATCGCAAAAATCGATATTTTTGTTAATGGAGAAAAACTTGAAACAGGTGTTAAACCGCGCCTGGTAAATAATGTGGTTTTGCTGCCGGCGGAGGATGTACTGGCAGCTATGGGCGCTGAAGTATTCTATGACGAAGAAAGCCAGCTGCTTGAAGCCTTCAAAGAAAACATGCATATTACAATGTATGCGGATGCTGATTATGCTTCTGTAAACAATATGATAAGAATGCTTGAGGCGCCGCTTAAGCTGGTTGAAGGCCAGCTTATGGCCCCTTGCAGTTTTATGTCAGAGGCAATGGATTGCAAAGTTACAGTTGATGAAGTCTCAGGTGATATTCAAATATATACAGCCCCCTCTTTATATGATGAGCTTGGCAAAAGTGAAATCGACTTTTCAATTTCTGCTTCAGATATTCGTTTTCTTGGCAGCTCCGGCTTTGATTTAGACTTTACAAAGCCAGGCAATTCTATGGAGATTAAGTTCAGGATTTATAAAAATCAGGGCAGCCCTGGCGGCGGAGGCAAAGCAAAACTCATTTTTGACGGCTTTCATATAGACACAATTCCTTTTTTTATAGATGAACATAACAGCTATACACAGGTAGATACGTATTATGTAATTCCACTTAACAGATATGCCAGCCTTGCTCCTGATGAAATTAAAAATGCCGTTTTCAGTGTGGAAATCATTCCTGACTACCTTGCCTCAGATACAAACCTGTCAAATAACAAAGCTGAAATTTCTTTAGATATCAAAGCAGTAGAAAGAAAGACAAATAGTGTTGTCTCAAATTATTTACTTGATTCAATATTTGCCAGATTTAATGTGCATTTAGCAAGCAATATGACAAATCCGGGCGACTTTTTACGTCTTTTATCATATATCAGGGGAACCGGGCAGAAAACAATAATCAATTACATTGTAAACGGGGAAATTATAGAAGAGACATTTATGTCTTCATACTCATTGGAAAAATCAACTTCACACAGCTGCAGCTATTTTGTGCCCCATGATTACATTGGGCTTATTAACTATGAAGTTTTACTTGACAATGGGCAGTACAGGTTCATTCCTGTCCCGGTTGCGCCTTTTGAATATTCTGTCATACCCAAAAGCATCAGGTGGGAACCGCGAACAGGCACTAAAAACTACTCTCCGGGTAAAAACCTGGCCCTGAGTGCCGTTATAATGAGGGATAATAAAAATGATTTTACTGGACCCTTAAGAGTTTATTTCCTTGTAAACGGCGAGCTTTCCCCTCCGATTAAAGTCGATCCGCCTTCAGGCACAACACCATATCTTGGAGATGCCTCCTATTATTACATGGTTCCCCAGGATGCCCCTCCTGTTATTGATGTTGAAGTATTAGTTGACCCGGGCCAGCTTTTTTATGAGCATAACAGGTCCAATAACACATATTCCGTATCTATTCCGGAAACCATTGAAGGCAGCAGCGGAAATGACATTTCAATAAGCGAGCAGGATTTAATAATTGCGCCAAGCTATATATTGCCTGGGGACAGGATACAATTAATAGCCACAATAAAAAATAACTCTAAAGAACGGCCTGATAAAGAAGTGCGTATTATATTTAAAATCAATGGTGAAATTATTTCAGGCGGTGACTTTACCCGTCCAAAAAGTTATTTCTGGCCCGGGCAGGGCTATACGGTTTCAAAAATGTGGGAAGTCCCCGATGATTTCAGGGGTGATATTTTTTTCACTGTGGAAATCGACCCCGAAGGAAAACTTACAGGGGACAACCGGTCCGACAACAATGCTTCAATTCAAACAACTACTGTAAAACCGGACCTTTCTATTGAAGAAAAAAGCCTTATGCCAGCCGGCAGGCTTATTTCAGGCAGTCCCGGGACATTAAAGGCAAGGATAAATAATTTCGGGGCCGTAGAAGCTGAAAATGTACATGTAGCCTTTTATATTGATGGTGAAGAAGTAGGAAGCAATATAATAGATATATTGCCTGCTTATTCTTCTTTTGATGTCTTTACAGGAATTACTGTCCCTGCTTTTACTTCACAGGCAGATAATCACTCAATAGAAGGTAAAACTGGGTATGAAAACCCGGCCACAGAAAAGAAACAAATATCATACAGCGCAGTAATTGACCCCTCAAATCTTGTTGAAGAAAGCAATGAGGAAAATAACAGCGCCGGACCCGCAGAGCTTGACGTTAGCGTGCCTTCAACAAAAGGCACCGTTCATATAAAAGTCACTGATTTAAACTATGATGTCATTGAAAATGCAGAAGTGGTGCTGTCTGCGCAAAATGAGTCGGCTTCCGCTAAAACTGATTCTGCCGGATACTGTACTTTCTTCCATGTACCGTTTGGCCCCTTTGAAGCAACAGCTTCAAAAACCGGGTACAGGATAAACACCACCTTTGATGAATATATGCATACTGGAAGCATTAGTCATTATACCCAAATCCATCTGGATGACAGAAGCTCTCTTACGGGACATATCAGCACGGCATCAGGCGCAAAGCTGGATGGAGTTAAAATATCAGCAGACAATTCAAATGAGCAGGTTTATACAAACAGTGAAGGCTGGTATGAATTAAGGCTTGCTGCCGGAACCTATACAATAATGTATTCAAAGGCAGGTTACCGTCCGGAAACATTGACGCTTACAGTTGGGGCAGGCCAGGATATTGTCCAGGATATTACAATGCAAACAACACATAAGATAGATACTCATTATGTGACATTTTCTGATGAAGGTAGAAAAATGACCAGCTCCTCATCCATATTTGTTCCTGTAGAATATGATATTGACAGGGATGGTTTAAACCAAGCATGGGAAGATCTTGCAATGAATGAAGCCAATCCATATATTGAGCTTGACGAGGAAGAGAATTGGCTTGATAATCAGGATACAGATAAGGTCGTAAATTTTGTAAGAATTACACCTTATCCAAATAATTCTGATACTCCTGAATATATATTGTTCTTTTACTGCATTACATGGTCAAAAGACTACGGACGTTATGCGGAATATGAGACTTTGTTTGAAGCCCATAATGGCGATGTAGAAACAGTTATATTGGCATGGAAAGTAATTGATGATAAAAATCTTGAACTAAAGTGGGTCTATACATCTGCTCATGGCACCGCCAAAAAAGCGGATACAAGCCATTCTGGTGTTTGGAAAGCAGTTGGTGAATCATGTAATGTCGGAAAGGTAAAATTATGGCCTGATCAGAAAATGTGTGCCACCCTGGAATTTGTAAATAACAGATTAAAACTTCAGGCATCTGAGGACAAACATGCAATTTATCCAACAGAAGAATGTGGAGAAGATGTCATGCTAGTCTATATACCATGGCCGCTAGCAGGTTGGTTTGTCATGGAAGACTGCGGTGGAGGCGGCATGTTCAGGTTCGACTGTTATAATGTAGGTGAACCAGAACCAGAAATTGCTCGACTAATGGATGATATTGATGACATTTTTCCAAATGAAAGTATTTGGAGTGGAAACAAAAACAATCCTAATAAATTTTGCGGTGGGAAAAAATGCGGTGATAAGGGCCCAGGTACAATCGGTCACAATCTTACGGAAATACCAACAATCCTAGAGGAAAAGCTTGATGAGGATTTGTAAGGAAATCAGCAAATTTAATTAAAAGTCTTATTAGTATTTATTATTTTTAATGACTCTTACAGGATTAAAACAAATTTTTGATGAAGACACCTGAACCTACTGAGAGGAAAATATTAGGCTGACTTCAAGATATATTTAGTGGATTAGATAATTTTAATATGCAGCTCTGGTATAAATATAATCTTATCTGAGCTTACGATTGCAGTTCTAACATCGTTCGCTATGGCCAGCCACT